>JAOPZD010000098.1 GCA_025964295.1 Conexibacter sp. | reverse complement strand
CCCCGCCGCCGGTCCCGATGACGGCCCGCCGCGCCGAGCGCCTGCTGTGGCGCGCGGGCTTCGGCCCCAAGCCGGGCGACGTCGCGCGCTTCGCCGCCATGGGCCTGGACGCCGCGATCGCCGAGCTCGTCCACCCCGTCGGCGAGCCGACGCTCGTCGGTCCCGCGCCGCACGACGACGCGGGCAACGCGCTGCAGCCCTACGACCTCTACGGCCACGACCACGTCTGGTGGCTGGACCGGATGGTGCGCAGCAACCAGCCGCTGGTCGAGCGCATGGCGCTGATCTGGCACGACTGGTTCGCGTGCAGCCGCGACAAGGTGCAGGTCGACCTCATGCTGGGCCAGAACGCGCTCTTTCGCCGCGCGGCGCTCGGGTCGTTCGCCAACCTGCTGCGCGACGTCACCGCCGACCCGGCGATGCTCACGTTCCTCGACGGCATCGACAACCGCAAGGGGTCGCCGAACGAGAACTACGCCCGCGAGGTGATGGAGCTCTTCACGCTCGGCGCCGACCGCGGGGCCTACACCGAGGGCGACATCCGCCAGGCCGCCAAGGCGCTGACCGGCTGGCGCGCCGACTACGTCGACGGCATCGGGATGACGAACTTCCGCTTCGACGCGACGCGGCACGACACGACCAGCAAGACGGTCTTCGGCAGGAGCGGCAACTGGTCGTGGCAGGACCTCTGCCAGCTCTGCCTCGAGCACCCGCTGCACCCGTCGTTCTTCGTGACCAAGCTGTGGTCCTACTTCGTGCCCGTCGCGCCGGACGGCCCGACGCAGGCGTCGCTCCAGGCCGCCTACGTCAACAGCGGCTACCAGGTGGCGCCGGTGCTCGAGCAGATCTTCCGCCACCCGGTCTTCCTCGACGGCCCCGCGATGGTCAAGCCGCCGGTGGTCGCCAACGCCGGGACGCTGCGCGCGGTCGGGCGCTTCATCGACAGCGACGACTGGGCCTACCTCAGCGATGAGACCGGGCAGACGCTGTTCTACCCGCCCAACGTGTCGGGCTGGGACGACGCGCGCTGGATGGACACCTCGACGTGGCGCGGGCGCTGGCACGTCACCGGCGTCGCGCTGCAGCCGACGCAGGTCCCGACCAGCGCGCCGAGCACCTACCCGGACACCGAGGACGGCGCCGCCGCGGTGGCGGCGGCGCTCGCGGCCGTCGGCTCCCCCACGCTGACCGCCGAGACGGCGGCCAACCTGAAGGCCTTCGCCGACACGGCGCTGCCGGCGTCGATGAACGCCACGCAGAAGCGCACCTATCGCGCGATGCGCCAGAACGCGCTGCGCCTGCTGATCCTCACCTCCGCCGACGCCCAGACCTGCTGAGAGACGACCACCACCATGGCCCCCCGCAACTGCTGCAACGAGTTCACCCGCGCGCGCTTCCTGCAGCGCTCGGCCGCCAGCGCCGGCGCCGGCCTGCCCGCGATCGAGGCCGGCATGCCGGCGCCCGCCGGCACCGGCCTGAGCCGGCGCACGTTCCTGTCGCGGACGCTCGGCGGCGCGCTGGCCGTCTACGGCGGCTCGCGGCTGGGGATCGACGCGTTCGAGGCGGGGATCGCCAACGCGGCGGGCACCGACGACCGGGTCCTGGTCAGCGTCTTCATGGGCGGCGGGATGGACGGCCTCGGCGTCCTGGCGCCGGTCGGGGATGCGAAGTACTCCACGCTGCGCCCGACGCTCGCGGTCGCCGCCGACGGGACGCGCACGTTCGCCGAGGACCCCAACCTGCAGTGGACGCCGGCCGCCGACGCGCTGCGCACCCTGCACGGCGAGGGCAAGGTCACGGTCATGCCGGCGATCGGCTACGACCACCCCAACCAGTCGCACTTCACCAGCCGTCACTTCTGGGAGGTCGGCGAGCTCAGCGTCGACGGCAGCTTCGGCTGGCTCGGGCGCTTCCTCGACCAGCACGGCGTGGCCGACAACCCGCTGCAGGGCCTGTCGATGAACTCCTACCTGTCGCCCGGCCTCGCCGCCGCGCAGGTCCCGGTCGCCGCGGTCTACCGCCCCGACCAGTTCGGCCTCTACGTGCCGGGCGTCGGCAACCCGGTGCTCGCGCCGATGTACACGGCGATCGGCGGCCTCGGCGCGCTGCCCAGCAGCGATCCGACGATCGGGCAGGCGCGGCTGGTGGCCACCGAGGTCGACGCGATCCGCTCGACGCTGCTGCCCTACCAGGGCACCGGCGTGCCGCACGCGCCGTCCTACCCGGCCGGCGACTTCGCCCGCAAGCTCGAAGTGCTCGCCGCGATGCTGTCGGCCAACATCCCGGTCCGAGCGGTCGCCGTCGACGCGCCGGGCTCGTGGGACTCGCACGCCGACCAGGCCAACTCGCTCCCGCGCGACGTCAAGAGCGCCTTCGACACCCTGCTCGCCTTCCAGCGCGACCTCGAGGTCCGCGGCCTCGCCGACCGCGTCCTGATCCACGCCTGGACCGAGTTCGGCCGCCGCCCGCAGGAGAACGACGGCGGCACCGACCACGGCGCGGCCGGCGCCTCGTTCCTGATCGGCACCAAGGTCAAGGGCCAGATGGTCGGCGAGTTCCCGGGGCTGACGTCGTTGGACCCGCAGAGCAACCTCAAGGTGACCTCCGACTTCCGGGGCGTCTACTGCTCGCTGCTGGAGCAGTGGTACGGCGTCGACGCGACGCCGATCATCCCGGGCGCGGCGTCGTTCGCGCGTCCGGCGCTGATCGCGGCGTAGCGAGGCGCCGCCGCGCCTCAGCCGCGCTCGCAGGCGATGCCGTCGTGGTCGGCGTCGAGGCGGTAGTGGTCGTTGCCGACGACGCGGAAGGGACCGGAGACGTAGTAGGGGCCGTTGCCCGAGCCGCCGGCGCAGTCGTAGTCGGAGACGTTGGGCTTCAGGCAGCGGCCCCTGTAGGCCGGATCGCACTTGCGCTTGGCGGCGACGGTGCCGTGGGCGGCGGGCGCCGCGAGGGCGGCGACGGCGGCGATCGACACGGTCGCCAGGGCGGTGCGGGTGGACATGGGTACACGCTAAGGGCTGCTGAGCGCTTCTCACCCCGCCGATGGACCAGGATCCCGCGATCGGGAGCCCTGCCACCATGCGTCACATGAGCCGCCGCGATCTCCTGCACGTCCTCAACGCCCTCGGCGAGCTGGCCGGCGGCGAGCCCGGGACGCCCGTCGCCGTCGCCGCCATCGACGAGGCCGTCGGCCGCGGCCGCGCCGACATGCGCACGCCGCTGAACCTCGCCTCCCTCGAGGCCGACGGCCTCGTCGAGCACCACCCCGACGACACCTGGTCCCTCACCCCCGCCGGCGCCCAGCGCCACCGCGAGGACGAGGACTACGCGGGCCGCTAGCTCGTCCTGACCGTTTGCGAGGCTTCGCCCCGCATGGCCGACGACGACGCCGAGCGGCTCCTGGTCGCGATCCGGGATGCCCGAGCGGCGCTTCCGGCCAACCACCGGCACCTGCTCGACCAGCTGCGCCTCCAGGAAGTCGCGGTCGAGGCCTGGCCGCGCGGCGTCATCAACCTCTACGCGACGCTGCGGGAGCCGGCGCCGAGTCCCGACGCCCTGGACGGTGCCGCCGCGGTCTGGCTCGACGGCTTGCGAACCGTCGCGTTCAACGTGCAGCTCCTGCAGCGGGCCGTCGACGGGCTGAACGCGAGCACACGCCGCACGGTCGTCGCCCAGGTCGCGTGGCACGAGTACGGACATGCGCTGAGCGTGGTGCGGGCGACCCCGGAACATCGTCGTCGGGGCATCCAGCTGCTCGCCCTCCTGCCCGACGCCGTGCGCGCCGCCATCGACTACCCGGGCCGGTATCGGACGAGCCAGGTCTTCGACGAGATCATCGCCACCTTGTACGCCTTGCTCGTAGGACGCGTCCGCACCGCCGGTTACGTTCGACCTGAGTATCTTCATCCTGACGTCTTCGCGGCCTTCAAGGAGGTCATCCCATGGCCCTAGACCCGATGAACGAGCCTGACATCTCCGCCTTCCCCATCACCAAGCTCGGCCCGCTCCTGCGTGCGGTCGCCGACCCGACGGGGAGCGGCGATCTGTCGCCCGAAGACCGCGCCGCGATCGATCGCGTCGAGGCGAACCTCGCCGCGTGCGACGACGACGACGTCACGCCGCCGCGGTCGTCCTAGCCCTCCAGGAACGTCCCGCGCTCGCGGACCATCGCCGCCGCGCCGAGCAGCCGCTCGGCCATCGGCTCGCCGCCGGCGCCCATCGCGGACCGCACCACGTCCGCGCCGAGCTCCAGCGACCGCGCCAGCCGCAGGAGCGGGAAGGAGCGCGACTCGAGGATCCGTGCCAGCCAGGTCACCTGCTCGTCGAGCGAGACCGCGCCCGCGACGTCCAGGGCCGCCCAGTTGAGCAGGTGCTGGTTGTCGTGCTGGCACCAGAGGCGGCCGACCTCGCCGTAGACCGCGTCCTCGTCGGCGTACTCCGCGTAGTAGCGCTCGCAGACGGCGGCGGCCAAGGCGTGCAGGTCGAGCTCGGGGCCGCCCGGAACGGGCGATGGCGCCGCGGTCGGCGGCGCCATCCCTGACGGTGGTTCGACGCGGCGCGGGGGCGGCAGCTCGCTGGTCATCGCGAGCCACGGTACCCCCGCGCAGCCTGCCTACGCCACGCCGACCGGCTCGCGGTCCTCGTCGCGCTCATCGCGCTCGTCGCGCCCGTCGCGCTCCGCCTCGACCGCGCCGACCCAGCCGCCGGCGGCCACC
>JAOPZD010000018.1 GCA_025964295.1 Conexibacter sp. | reverse complement strand
GCAGGAGGCCTCCGTGGCCGCCTTCCGCGCCGAGGCGGCGGCCGAGGGCAACGTCCCCGGCTGACCGGTCGGCGGCCGCGAGCCGACGACCGTCGGGCGCGCACCGTAACTTCCCGGGCCGCCGCGGTTTCCCCGACACAGCCGCAGCACCGTCCGACCCCCTCCGAGGAGCGAGCCCGCCCGCCCATGCGCCGCCGCCTGGCCTTCATCGTCACGTCCATCGCCGTTCTCGTCCCCGCCGCCTCGGCGCACGCCGCGTTCTTCGCGGGCGAGCCGATCGACGGTCCGAGCGCCGACATCCGGTCGGTGGGCGACCTCGACATCGCGCGCGACGGCAGCGGCGCGGTCGCCTACGTGCGCCGCGACGCCGGGATCGACCACATCTTCGTCTCGCGCCTGGTCGGCGGCCAGTGGCAGCCGCCCGAGCGCGTCGACGCGGGCATCGACGCGACCTCCTCGACGCCGGCCGTCGCGGTCTCCGACGGCGGGCGCCTCGCGGTGGTCTTCATCAGCGGCGGCTCGGTCTTCGCGGTCGTCCGCCAGGCGGGCGCGCCGGGCTACGGCGCCCCGCAGCTGCTGGCCAGCGGCGCGACCGACCCGTCGGTCGACATGTCGTCCAACGGCGCGTCCTACGCGACCTACACCGTCAACGGCGACGTGCTCGGCGCGCGCATGGACCGGACCGCGACGGGCTTCACGCCGCTGTCGGGGCCGCTGGACGCCGACGGCGGCCACGTCGCGGGCGTCGGCTCCGGCCGCTCGCGCGTCGCGGTCAGCGCCGACGGCACCGGCGTCGCGGTGTGGGGGGAGAACAACCACGTCTACGCGCGGCGCATGTTCGGGACCAATCCCTCCAGCGCGACGCTCGACCTCACGCTCGGCGACCTCGAGGGCCACGCGGGCGGCGCCGCCGACGCGCCGGCCGTCGACATCGAGGACGACTCGTCGTTCGCCTGGGTCGCCTTCCGCCAGCAGTTCGCCGACGGATCCGGCACCACGACGCGGGCGATCGGCGTGCGCCTGCGCGGCTCGCGGACCGATCCGCCGGTCGCGTTCGACGGCCTGGGCTGGGGCCGCGAGGGCGTCGAGGGCCCGGCGGTCGACCTCAACGGCAAGGGCCAGGGCACCGCGACGGTGGGCACCGTCGGCGGCTCGGCGCTGTCGGCGATCCTCAAGGACGACGTGCTCAACGCCGCGCTGCCCGTGGGCGGCTCCGGCTCGCCCGCGCAGCCGATCGGCGCGGTGGCCGAGACGACCGACCGCGTGGTCGGCTGGGTCAGCCCCGGCGACGGCAGCGTGCAGGGCGTCTTCTACGACGACAAGGCCAGCACGCGCGTCGTGCCCGGCCCGGGCCCGGCGGCGCGCCTGACCGATCCGAACCTCGGCGCGGTCAGCCCGGCCACGGGCTTCGACGTCGCGGGCGACCGCACGGGCGACTTCGCGTTCGCGTTCCTGCAGGGCCCGGCCGACGGCCGGCGCCTGGTGATCGCCGCCTATGACCGCCTGCCGGGCGCGTTCGCGATCAGCACGAGCTCGAAGAACTGGCGCAACGTCGTCAAGAACCCGCTGGCGTGGGGGACCGCGCTGGACCTCTGGGGCGCGCTGACCTACACGGTGCTGATCGACGGCAAGCCGGTCGCCCAGACCCAGACGACGAAGGCGACGCTGCCGGCCGCCGCGGTGTCGGAGGGCCTGCACACCTGGCGGGTGACCGCGACCGACCGCCGCGGCCAGAGCGTCACGACGCCGGTCAAGCCGCTGAAGGTCGACATGGTCGCGCCGACCGCGTCGTTCTCGGTCAAGCGCAAGAAGCGGGTCGCCACCGTCACCGCGAAGGCCGCCGACGTGATCCCGCCCAGCGGCAACGCGTCGGGCATCAAGCTCGTCCGGATCGACTGGGGCGACGGCAGCGGCTTCACGCAGGCGCGCAAGGCGTCACACGCCTACGGGCGCACGGGCGCGTTCACGATCCGCGTCAGCGCGACCGACCGCGCGGGCAACGTCGTGGTGGCCGAGCGCGCGATCCACATCGGCGCCAAGAAGTAGGGTCGCCGCCGTGGGGGACGACCTGCGGCGGCTGAGCGACGGCGGGGCGCGCACGGTGCGCGACCTCGTCGCCTCGCTGGCGTTGCGGGACGCGGCCTTCGTCGGCGATCACGGCCGCCCGCGCGTCGTCGCCGACATGGTGGCCACGGCCGACGGCCGCGCCTCCGTGCAGGGCCGCTCGGTCGCGCTCGGCCATCCCGCCGACCGCGCGCTGCTGCGCGAGCTGCGCACCGAGGCCGACGCGATCCTCGTCGGCACCGGGACGCTGGCGGCGGAGGGCTACGCGAACCTGCTCGACGACGAGCAGCGGGCGCGGCGGGTCGCGGACGGCCGGCCGCCGCATCCGATCGTGGCGACCGTGTCACGCGACCTCGCGCTGCCGGTCGACGACGCCCCGGTCCTCGACGAGCCCGGGGTGCCGGTCCTGGTCTGCACGACGGCCGCCGCGGGCGTGGCGGGCCCGGCGGTCGGCGCC
>JAOPZD010000675.1 GCA_025964295.1 Conexibacter sp. | reverse complement strand
GGCGGTCGCGCCGCTGCCCGAGCGCAGCTGCAGCGGGTCGAGCTGGAAGCTCAGCGCCGGCTGGTAGCGGTCGTCGAGCCGCTGGCCGGCCAGGGTGCCGGTGACGTGCAGCCGCGGGAGGACGTCGACGGTGAACGCCGCGCCGCTGGACGCACCGGTGAGCGTCTCGACGCGGTGGATCAGCGCCTGCAGCCGGTCGAGGTCCAGGACGACCCAGGAGCTGCTCGCGGCGCCCTTGAACGGCGTCGCGCCCTGGAGGCGCATGATCCGGCTCCAGCCCGTCGGGCTGCTCAGGCGCAGCAGGACGTCCTGGGTGCCGGTGAGGTCGCTCGGGGCGACGGAGGCGAAGTGGTAGGCGACCTTGATCCGGACCTGCCGGACGAGCCGCAGGAAGATGGGGTCGCCGGTCTTGACGGTCCCGGTCGGGTAGACGGCGCCGGCCGGGGCGTCGGCGCGGTAGGAGAACCGGACCTTGTGGGTGTAGGCGACCTTCGCGGCGACCGGGTCGGTCGTGGAGCGCGTCCAGGCGAGCAGGCCGACGACCAGGCAGGCGAACGCGACGGCGGCGCAGCCCGTGACGAGCCGCTGAGCGTTGGGGTCGCCCATCCGGCCGCTCATCGACGGTGCCCCTCGCGGGCGGGCGCGGGTCTCGCCGCGGCGGCGGTTGCGCCGCCTGCGCCGGCGGACGGGCCAGAGGACCAGCAGCGCGACGGCGCCGCACAGCAGCGCGGCGACCGCCGGGGAGTGCAGCCACGTGAGGACCACGCCGCCGTGCGGCACGCGCACCCAGAGCTTGCCGATGAGATCGGCGCGACCCGGGTGGACCGGGTCGATGAAGGAGTTGTTGTCGCCCTGGAAGACATAGCGGTCGCCGTCGCGGCCGATGATGCGGTGCAGGATGATGCTGTGCAGCACCCTGCTGTGGTACGCGACGACGTCTCCGACCCGGTAGTCGGCAGCCGGCCGCACCAGCGCGAGATCGCCGGAGTGGAACCGGGGCTGCATGCTGATGCCGTGCGTCGCGACATACGTCGTCCTTCCGCCGAGCTGCGCGGGGCCCGCGGTCAGCCACGCGAGGGCGAGGAGCAGGACGATCGCGCCCGTGACCAGGCGTGTGCGCAGTTGTCGCACGTCCTCCTGCTCGCTCTCCGTCGCCGGGCGCCGCGGCGCGTGGGACGGCCCGCCGGCATGCGACGGGCCGTCCCTACCGCGAAGCCGGGCTCGCCTAGCTGACCGCCACGTTGAACGTGGTGGCGCCGGCCGTGGGCTCCGGCGTGGTCGGCGTGCAGACGACCGTCGTGTTGCCCGCGGCGAAGCTGCCGGCGGCGCACGTCTCGAGGGCGTTGGCGTTGAAGCCGGCCTGGACCGTGCGGCTGGAGATGTCGCCGGTGAAGACCAGCGTCGCGGCGGTGATGGTGCTGCCATCAGCCGAGCGCGTGTAGGTCAGCGACGTCGCGACGGCGCCCGTGATGTTCGACGTGCCGAAGCCCATCACGGTGTCAGGGATCGTGTTGCTCGCGGTGAACGCTGCACCACCGGCGGCGAGTGCGCCGACGACGACGAGTCCAGCGACGATGCTCAACGGCTTGCGCTGCATTTTGGGGTTCCCCTCCGTAGGTCGCCCGGGACGACCCGTGGCGGTTGGCACCCGTTTGTTCGGCCGCGAACGCCGTTCTTTGACCGAAATGCGCGAATTCCAGCGGATGTCGGGCGGCGCGGGGCCCCGAGTACGATCGCCGTCGTATGAGGGCGATCTTCGCCGCGTCGGTGCGGGCGACCGACGAGAGCCGCGCCGTGACACCGCTCGAGCTGTTCTTCGACCTGGTGTACGTCTTCGCGGTCGGCCAGCTCTCGCACCACCTCGTCGCGCACTTCGACGTCCGCACCGGGATCGAGACGCTGATCCTCGCGCTGGCGGTCGTCTACGCCTGGTACATGACGGCGTGGCTGTCGAACTGGCTGTCGCCCGACCACCGTCCGGTGCAGGCGCTGCTGGTCGTCCTCATGCTCGCCGGGCTGCTCATGTCCAGCGCGATCGGCGGCGCGTTCGGCGACCGCGTGTGGCTGTTCGTGGTGGCCTACCTGGCCAGCCAGATCGGCCGCGCGGCGTTCGCGACCGTGACGTTCGCGGCGGGGTCCAACCAGCGCATCCACTTCGTCAACGTGCTCGGCTGGGAGGCCGGGACCGGCGTGGCGTGGCTCGCGGGCGCGCTGGCCCACGGCGACACGCGGATCGTGCTGTGGGCGATCGCGGTGGCGCTCACCTACGTCGGCGTGGCGCTCTACCACCCCGTCCCGGGCCGGCCGAGCCATCTGGCCGCGCCGATCGGGCCGGACGCGGGCGGGATCCACAGCGACCTGTCGGGCGAGCACCTGCTGGAGCGCCTGCGCCTGTTCTTCCTGATCGCGCTGGGCGAGACGCTGATCACCACCGGGACGGCGTTCGCCGGCCAACCGGTGGCGCTCGGCCCCCTGGTGGCGTTCGTCAACGCCTTCGTCGCCTCGGTGGCGCTCTGGTACTGCTACTTCAAGCGCGCCGAAGGCGAGGGGCTCCGGGCCTCGGAGACCTCCGCCGACGCCAGCGGCGTCGCCGCCGTCGGGACCCAGGCCCTGACGCTCATGGTCCTCGCGCTGATCGCGATCGCCGTCGGCGACGAGCTCACGATCGCCCACCCGGGCGAGGACCCGAGCGCGGGGTACCTGGTGCTGACCTTCGGCGGGCCGGCGCTGTTCCTGATCAGCCAGCTGTACTTCATGCACCGGGTGAGCGCGCCGGGGCTGCGTGCTCGCGTGGTGGGCGTGGTCGCGCTGGCGGCGCTGGCGCTCGTGATGTCGCCGACGACGCTGCTGGCCGCCTCGGTCGCGGCGACGGCGGTGCTCCTGGCGGTGGCGGCGAGCGACGAGCGGGCGGCGGCGACCGCCTGAGGCGGGTGCCGGCGATGAGCTGGCTGGTGATTCAGCCGCGCCCGGCGGCCGGCTTGGACCGCGGCGCGGATCTTCTCACCGCAGCGCCCGTCACCAGCCGCGCGGCCACCGGCCGTGCCGACAGCTCGACGATCGTCCCGCGCCAGAGCCTCATGCCGCTCGAGCGGACGCGGAACTCGCCGTCGACGGCGATCCGCAGCCGCCGTGCCCGCTTGGGCGCCAGCACCACGGCACGCAGATCCACGCGACCGACGAGCTCGTCGGCGTCGTTGAACGTCCACTGGGCGAGCGCCCGGCGAACCCCCGTCGCGACGACGCGCGCGTGCAGCCGCCGGTGCTGCCAGTGGACCAGCATCGACCCGTGCAGGTCCGTCCTGAGCCCCGCGGAGATCTCGGTGCCCGGCGCCAGCACGACGGCCGGCGCCGCGATCGCGAGGCTCAGGTCGAGACCCTGCTGAGCGTCGAGGCCGAACGCATAGCGCTCTTCGAGCTCGGTGTCGGGCGCCAGGCTGTGCGTGATGAACTGCCGCTCGTCGTCGTAGCGCACACAGACGCGGACCTGCTGGATGCGCTCCCCCTTCGCCGGCTCGACGTCGATGCCGTACACCAGCAGATACGGCGCGTATTGCTGCGCGAGCAAGCTCATCTCGGCGGGGATCCGTCGCCCGAGCCGGCGCATCAGCGGCCCGAGCGGGAGGGCAAGCGGGAAGTCCTGGACGTGGATCCGGCTCGCGACGTCCTGCGCGCGCCGCTTGGCGGCCGAGATCTCAGCGATCGACGGCGGCTTCGGGGCGCCGGGGGGCACCTTCCTCGGGTCGTAGCCCGTGCGGAAGTTGATGGGGCCGTCCGGCAGCGCCGACGTGTAGTCGGGGTAGCTCGCCCAGAACGCGGCTTCGTCGTCCGCGTCCCAGCGCACCCGGTTCTGCAGCTCGTAGGAGGTCATCGCCGATCGCGGAGAGCCTCTCACCGACGCCGCGGCCTCGTCAAGCTCCGAGACCGGGCGTGCTGATACAACGCCCGGCCATGACCTCCGACGAGCTGGACGAGTACGCCCGCGTGGTCCTCGAGGTCGGGTTGGACCTGCGGCCCGGCAAGGTCGTGGCGGTCAACGCGATGGTCGAGCATGCGCCGTTCGTGCGGGCGTTGTGCGAGCAGGCGTATGCGGGTGGGGCGAGGTACGTGGACGTCTGGTACTGGGAGCCGCAGGGGAAGGCGGCGCGGTTGCGGCATGCGCCGGCGGAGACGCTGCGAGAGGTGCCGGCGTGGCTCGATGCGCGGTACCGGGAGCTCGCGGCGGTGCAGGGCACGATCGTCAACGTCGTCGGGGATCCGGCGCCGGATCTGCTGGCGGACGCGGATCCGGCGCGGGCCGGGCTGGATCGGATGCCGGGGCTGCAGTCGCGCTTCGACGTGCAGGCCGACGGCGAGGTCGAGTGGACGTTCGCCTGCTGTCCCACGGCGGCGTGGGCGCAGCGGGTCCTGGGCGAGCCGGACGTCGAGCGGCTGTGGCAGCACATCCGCCGCGTGATGCGCCTCGACGCCCCCGACCCGGTCGCGGCGTGGAAGGCGCGCATGGCCGAGCTGCACGAGCGCTGCGCGCGGCTGACCGAGGAGGCGTTCTCCGCGATGCACCTCCAGGGCGAGGACACCAACCTGACCGTCGGGCTGCTGCCGCGCCATCGCTGGGGCACGGCCGAGCTCGTCTCGCGAGCCGGCATCCGGCACATCGCGGCGCTGCCGACCGAGGAGATCTACACGACGCCGGACCCGACCCGGACGAGCGGGACGGTCGCCGCCTCGCGCCCGCTCGCGCTCGGGGGCACCGTGGTTCGCGACCTGCAGCTCGACTTCGCCGAGGGTCGCATCGTGGCCGTCCGGGCCAGCGCGGGCGCCGACGTCGTGCGCGGCCACCTCGCCACCGACGACGGCGCCTCGCTGCTCGGCGAGATCGCGCTCGTCGACGACAGCTCGCCGCTGCAGCAGAGCGGGATCCTGTTCTACGAGACGCTGCTCGACGAGAGCGCCGCGTCGCATCTGGCGTGGGGCAGCGGCATCCCCGACGGCCACCAGGACTACGACCCGCAGCGGCCGGGGTCCGCCGCCGCGCTGCCGATCAACCGCTCCGCCACCCACACCGACTTCTGCTTCGGCGGCCCAGGCGTCGACGTCACCGCGATCCGCGCAGGCGGCGAGCGCGTCCCGCTCATGCGCGGCGAGCGCTGGGTGCTCTAGCCGGCGTCGGCGTGCGCGTCGCGCAGCGAGCCGATGCCCAGCGAGGGCGACGGCGCGGGCGCGGGCGCCGGCGCCACCTCGCCCTCGGCCTCCGCCTCCGCCTCCGCCTCCGCCTCCGCCAGCGCGTCGAGCATCCCCGCCGTCGGCACGAAGAACGTCGTCCCCGTCACCGCGGTCGAGAAGTCCAGGAGGCGGTCGTAGGACCCGGGCGGGACGCCGACGAACATGCGGCCCAGCATCCGCTCGATGACCCACAGCCGGCTCGCGTAGCCGATGAAGTACGTGCCGAACTCGCCCGCGCCGGGCCGGCCGAACGGCATGTTGTCGCGGAGGATCGCGAGCTCGCCGCCGTCGCCGTCCTCGATCGTCGCCAGCGACTTGTGGGACTTGCGCGGCTCGCCATCGTCGTCGATCTCGATGTTGTCGCTCTTGGTCCGCCCCATGATCGCCTCCTGCTCCTCGGTCGACAGCGCGGCCCAGCCGGCCATGTCGTGGAGGTACTTCTGGACGACGACGTAGCTGCCGCCCGCGAAGTCCGGATCGGCGTCCTCGGCGATCAGCGCCGCGTCGGGCAGCTCCGCTCCCGTCGGGTTGGCGGTGCCGTCGACGAACCCGAGCAGGTCGCGGCTGTCGAAGTAGCGGAAGCCGCTGGTGTCGTCGACCACCTCCGCCGCGTCGCCCAGCACGTCGAGCAGCTGGCGCGCGAGCTCGAAGGTCATGTCCTCGCGCTCGGCGCGGAGGTGGAACAGCAGGTCGCCGGGCGTCGACGGCGCGGCGTGCACGGGGCCCTCGATCGGCGGGAACGCGTGGAGGTCCCGCGGGCGGCGCTGCGGCGAGAGGCGATCCCACAGCGCGCTCCCGATGCCCACGACGCACGACAACCGTCCGTTGAGGTCGCGGAAGCCGACGTTCTTGACGAGGTCGCCGACGCTGCCGAGCGCCTCCCGGACCCGGGCCAGGTCGGCCTCGGCGGGGCCGGCGACCACCACGAGGAAGATCGCCGACCGCGACAGCGGCGCCTCGACGCTCTGCGCGTCGATCGGCACGCGGTCCCAGGATCCGTGGTCCATCGGGGCATCGTCGCACGCCGCGCGTGAAGCGACCGGCCGGGCCTGGATCAGCGCCCCGCGGCGAGCGCCTCGCCCGCGCGGTCCCGCGCCGCGGGCCGGGGGTC
>JAOPZD010000653.1 GCA_025964295.1 Conexibacter sp. | reverse complement strand
ATCTTGCCGCTGTCCGTCGCGCACGCCGGCGGACCGCTGAGCTTCTGCTGCTCGCCACTGCGGTCGCAGGTCGGTTGTGGTCGGAGATCGTGCATCCGCAGTCGCCGCTGACCGTTCGCGGCGCACGGATGGCCGAGGGAGGCGCACCCCGCCGAAGGCCGACGGCCGGGTATCATCGCTCGGCGTTGTTCCAACGGGGAGTGGCGCAGTCTGGTAGCGCACCCGGCTGGGGGCCGGGCGGTCGCAGGTTCAAATCCTGTCTCCCCGATCAAGGTTCTCCCTGCAAATCGTAGGTTTTTGAGAACTTCTGCCCCGCCGAAAATGGCGGCGGGGTCCATGTGGGGTCCATTCCGATGACGGAGTTCATCGGGGGGTGTTTGCGTCGCTCAAACGACCAAGCAGCATGAGCACCTCACACGAACCGTCCAACGAGCCCCGCCGGCTCGGTCCTGAGGGACCGGCCGAAGAGCTCCTGATCGCCGAGGAGGTCGCCGCGCTGCTGCGCGTGAAGACCACCTGGGTCTACGCCGAGACGCGGGCGCACCGGATCCCCCACATGCGCCTCGGCCGCTACTGCCGCTACCGGCGCAGCGCCATCGAGCTGTGGCTCGACGAGCGCGAGCGCGACGAAGGGAGCGGGACATGAGCCGGCGTCCCTACGGCGCCGGCCAGCTGTACCAGAAGAGCGGGCACTGGTACGGGCGCTGGCGCGACGAGGAGGGGCGGCGGTTCAACCGCCGTCTCGGTCCCGTCGAGGACACCCACGCCGAGCCGGCCATGACCAAGCGCCAGGCCGAGAAGGCGTTCTGGAAGCTGCGCGACGCCGAGGAGCGCAACCCCATCAACCCGGCGACCGGCCGCCACACCGTCAACGAGGCGTGCGAGGCGCACCGGCGGCGCTTGGCGTACATCGACGTCAGCGAAAGCCACTTCAAGAACTGCGAGCGCAAGCAGCGCCTGCACATCGGCCCGGCCTTCGGCGACCGGCTGCTGCAGCGCGTGACCCGGCACGACGTGGAGCGACTGGGGGAGTCCCTGATCGCCAAGGGGCTGTCGCCCAAGACGGTCCGCAACATCCTTAACTACCTCAACGCCGTCTACGAGCACGCGATCGACATGGAGTGGACCCAGTCCAACCCGGTGCGCAAGGCGGCTCGGCCGCGGAGCCGGTCAGGCGACTCCAACCCGGACATCCAGTTCCTGACCGTCGAGGAGCTCGAAGCCGTGATCCGCGCCATCCCCGACGAGGTGGTCTACCGCGAGCCAAAGCCGTGGCGCAAGGGCCGGGACGGCCCGTCGCCACCGCCGCCGCCGGATGTGCTCGGCCCGGTCCTGCGGGTGATGGTCCGGACCGCGGCGATGACCGGGCTGCGGCAATCCGAGCTCATCGGTCTGCGCTGGCGAGACATCGACTGGACGGCGCAGCGTCTGCGGGTGCGGCGGCCGATCGTGCGCGGCGGCAAGAAGAGCGCCGGCAAGAGCGACCTGTCGACGCGGCGCTCGGTGCCGCTGGCGGACCTGCTGGTCAGCGAGCTGGATCGCTGGTCCAAGCGCTCGCTGCATACGCATGAGGACGACCTGGTCTCCGGGCATCCGGTGCTCGGGACGCCGCTGGACGGCACGAAGGTGACGAAGAAGTTCCAGGCCGCATGCGCGGGGGCCGGGGTGCGCGTCGTGCGCTTCCACGACCTGCGGCACACGTTCGCCACACGGCTGGCCGCCAGCGGCCAGCCGCTGCGGTCGATCCAAGAGTTCCTCGGTCACGCGGACGCGAAGACGACCCAGATCTACGCGCACTACGCGCCGAGTGCCCACGAGGTCGCGATGGTCAACGACGCGTTCGCCGTTGAGACGGCGGCAGAAATTCATCCGCTTGTGAGCGAGTCTCGCGACGGTTTGTCGGCCGAGCAGCCGACCGACGAAGGAGGACCGCCAAGCCGGTCGGCCTAGCGGTCATGCGATGCGTGGTTCGCCGCTGGGTCCCTGGCTCGGCACGCCCGGCACACGCCGTTCAGTCGATGAGGTTCGCCGCGTGAGAGAAAAGGTCCCCGTCGGGATTACGGGCTGCGTTCGGAACGGCGTTGGCCTTCTCCCAAAGTTCGACTGCTTTCGGGTGACGGGAGGCCAGGATTACGTCGTAGAGCGGGGAGTTGTTGAGCTCCTGCTTGACCGTCCGTGGTTCGGCCAGTTCGGTCAAGCCCGCGGAACGGAGCTTCTCGTAGTAGTAGTCGCGGATCGCGTAGGGCGCCAGCCGGCCACAGCGAAGCAGCTGCAGCGGGTCGGGATGGCCGAGTGCGCGTGCCGGGATCTGGATCGCTTCGCAGGTGAGGGGGTCGGCGCCCTCAGTGACCATCTTCGCGCCTAGGCCCAGGGACCGGTGAATCGCGCTAACGGGCAGGTTGATAATGAAGTCAATGTGCTTGAACCGGGCGGCGAGGTACTCGACCGTGGCCCAGTGAAGGTTGGGCTTGGCGGGGTCGAGGTAGGCGATGATCAGCGCTCGCGGGTCGAGCCGGTCTGCGACCCGCGACAGGTGCTCAAGATCGTTCGCGTCGCCCCGCTCGACAAAAACATTCCGATGCGGCCCGATCCGCGTTCTGAGCGCGCGGACGCAATCGGCGTCGTAGTCGCTAAAAACGTACCGGTCGAATGGGGAGGGGATATCGAGCGCTTCCAGCGGGGAGCCGGGCAGTTCCTCGCCTGTAGTTTCGTCGCGCAGCCGGCCTGGTCCCGAGAAAAGTTCGAGGTACTGTACGTCGAACCACTGGCGGTTCAGCGCACGACCGACGGTCCCTAGGTCGCGCCTCACCATCCTGGCCTTGCGAGCAGAATGCGGCTTGACGCTCCTCAATAGCAGCCCGTCGACGTCGGAGAGCAGCAGCATCGCGCCGTCGCGGTTGAGCCGGGCCTGCGCACTCATCACCACGCTGTGGAGCTTGCGCGGCGTCGGCGTCGGCGTCCTAGGTGCGCGGGGCGCGACCGAGTCGAGATCGAAGAGGGAATCTGGCTGCTTTCGAGAGCTCATGCGGATCGGCACTTTAGGCACCGTGTCGGTCTGATCACGCCCAGACGGGCCGAGTTCGCGCGACTTGCAGGCAGAACCGGTTAGTGACTCGCGTCAGCTGGTGGCAGCGAGCTGCCGGTCCGTCGGAATCGGCATCTGGGACCACTGATGTCCGTCGAGAAGCCGGCCGCCCGTCTTCGGCCTGCGACCGCCCCACTGCTTGAAGAAGAACGCGGTGTCCTCTGTGAGGCAGCTGTCGCGGAGGTCGCGAATCCATTCGGCGCGGACCGGCCGGTGTTTTGGGCCGCTCTCCCCGCCGGCGATCAGCCAGTCGATGCCGGTCAGGTCCAGGCCGTCCAGGGGCCCGAGCAGTGGTTCGGCGGAGATGAAGCGGACAGCGGCCGGGACGGACCGCAGTTGGTCGGCGCGGTCGACGAACTTTCGGTTTTCCACCGTTACGCCCATCCAGACGTTCTCCGGCCAAGGCAGCGACGGGGCGAGCTCGGCGAGCCGGTCTTCGCGCTTGGTCAACACCTGGAACACGTGCCAGTCCGCCTGCTGCATCGTGCGAAACACTTTCGCGATGTAGTCGTCGGGGATGTTCTCGTGGAAAAGGTCGCTCATCGAGTTGACGAAGATGGTCCGTGGCCGTTTCCATTTCAACGGCAAGTCGAGCCTGGCCGGCCAGAGCCTCAGGTCAAAGCCTTGCTCGTACGGGTGGCCGGGCGTGCCGCGCCAGCGCTCCGCGAAGGTCTCGGCGTAGCAGTGCGCGCAGCCAGGCGAGACCTTCGAGCAGCCGGTCACCGGGTTCCACGTCGCCTCGGTCCACTCGATCCGGCTGTTGTCTGCCATTGCCCATTCAGCGTACGCCGAACATCGGTCAACATCGATGCACCCGGGCTACGGAGTGCTCGCAGTCATGACCGGGTCGGCGATCGCGCAGGCGAGGACCACGCCGGCGACGAGGATCAATACCCCAAGCGCGACGGCCAGCGAACTGAGCTTCAGCACCACGACCGCTTCGTTGTTCTCCTCGCGCAGCCGGCGCGCTGAAGTCTCCGCTCGCCGCATCGCTTCCTCAAGATCCGCCGGCTCGCGCAGCGGCCACGCAGTGAGGGATGAATCAGGGGACGGCTCGGGCGCGGCCTGCGGAGTGATCGCGGCGTGGCTCGGTCCAAGCACTTCGCCGTGCTCGGTGGAGTGCGCCGTGTCGGACGCCTTGAGGGTGCGGATGCCGGCCGAGACGGCGAGCAGTTCGGCGAGCAGCCTCCCGGCGCCTGGGAAGGTCGCTACTTCGGTTCGCATCCTGAGAGTCCGTGCTGCCTGCTCGACGTCAGCACTGGCCCTGTCGAGATCGGGGTCCAACGTCAACTGGAGGTGCATGCCGGCAACCCCGACACTGACCGTGCTGAGATTCATGGCAAACGCACTCACGATGCGACGCGTCGTACGACTGCCCCCCACCAGGGCCGCTGTACTGAGCCCTACTCCGGTGAAGATGAACAGAGCTCCGCCGCCGAGCAGCGCGATCGTCCACGGGCCAACGTTGCCTAGCCGATCCGAGACCGCGTTCGCCGAGAAGGCGACTGTGCTGAGCGCAGCGACGATGCTTGCGCTCGCTCGCGTTTCGAGGCCGCGACGCTCCTGCCGTTCTTCGCTTTCGATGCTGTAGAGCCTGTCGAGTGCGTGATAGTCGGGGGAAGCCATCCGCAGGAAACTTCGCCTCAACGATCGACGATCCTGCCCCGAGACGATTCGGCTCTGCTGGCGCTCGCGGCGTCCACCTCGACCGGTTTCAAGAACCAATCCCGTGGCGCGCGGGGCCGAGCGTCGAGATACTGCGCCGGTGGGTGTCTCGCAACCGGCACTTGATGACGCGGTAGAACTGCACGGCCGGTGGTGGTCGCCCACGGACCGGTCGCCGATGAACGGACGCCTGATGGCCCAGGCCGGGCGGCTTGAGCTTCAACTCGAGGGCCGGCTTTCAATCACTTCGTCCGATGGTGAGGTGACCCTCCACGGCGAGCTGCTTGATGGGCGTCGCGCCACGGTTCTGGGCTGCGAGCTTGCGCATCGGAGCTTCGGAACGCCTGAGCGGTACCCAGAACGCTGGCACGTCGCTAGGAGCCTTGTAGGCAGTTGGGTCGATGACGCCGCAGCAGCCGCGTTCCGCTCACTTAGGGTTCACATCGGCGGGCTTGCGGAAGCGGTCGGGAGGCCCGGACTAAGTGTCGTTGCTTCCGACATCACTCGGAGCGGCCCCGACGATCGCGTGACGGTCGAATGGGAGAGGCCCGGAGAGCTCGTCGCTGATTTCGGGGCGCGCACGCTTACCTTGCGGCCGCACCCACGTTTCGAGCACGACTCGGATTTTCGTCTCGCCGTCAGCAGCCATGTCGTCGCGATCGTCACTGGTCCCGAACCACTCAGCCTCGACGACGTTGACGACGTCCTCAACGACCTCGTCAGCTTGGTCGCGCTCTCGACAGAATGCGCCACCTCGGTTCAGCGCCTCGAGCTGCTACCGGTCACGGACGGTCCGACGACGATCGTGAGCGACCGCGGGCGGACGGTGTACGGGGCCCGGCCTGAGCTGACCGATCCGCGGTTCACCTTCGACTCACTCGGCGAACGAGGCGAGGCGTTCATCACAGCGTTCGCGGCGTTCCGCCGCGATCAGCCGGAGGCAGCCGAGTTGCTGTTCGAGTACCAGGTCTTCAACGCTGTGCTCACGTCCCCCGACCGCCTTCTCTATCTGGCCCGCTTTTTCGAGGCCTACCATCGCCGCCAGAGTCCGTCACAATTTCCCTTCGTAGAACGGGTGACTTCGCTGCTGGAGGGCGCCGGCGCCGCCGCTCAGGAGGCGTTTGGCGCCTCGGCCACCGAACTCGCCGAGGCGATTCGGGACACTCGCAACTACTACGTCCACTACAACCCGAAGGACCGCGACCGCGCCCACCATGGCGTGCCGCTCGACGGCCTTGCCGACAGGGTGTGGTGCGCCGTCCGCGCTGTGCTGTGGTCGGACCTCGGAATGGACAACGACACCATCACCGAGATCCTCGCCACCGACTGGCGGTATACGGCAGCGGCTGGTACGCGTCTACCCATCGTGGGGTCCCCACATGGGCCCGAGGCGACGCAGTAGGCACCGCGCATCTGGCACGCCCCGCCTTCGCGACCACGTTGGCGCGCCCTACGGGCCGTCCCCCAACCAGCCATACGTGCCAGCTTCGCCCAGTCGGCTCCGCGCTCAGCACGAACCCTCTTCGAGCGCTCGCCGGTCTCCCACGCCGCCGCCCTCGCTTCGCGACCTTGCGCCGACTTCTTCGCCACCGACAGCGAGCACAGATTTGCACTCAGGAGTGAGCTGCTGATTCGGCGCGCGTCGTGAACCCGGAGGGGGGTGGTTGGGCTGCTGCTGCGACTGAGTTGGTGAGGGCTTTGTGCTGTCGCTCGGGAAAATCGCCGTCGGACCTGGTGCTGCTCGGTACTACACCGATCAGGTCGCTCGCGGGCGCGATGACTACTACGCCGGGTGCAAGGAAGAGCCCGGCCACTGGGTCGGCGCGGGCGCCGACGGTCTTGGTTGGGAAGGCGACGTGGACGCCGACGTGTTCGCCAACCTCCTGGCCGGCGCGGGCCTGCGGCGAGCACCGAAGGACGGTGGGGTTGCCGGTCTTGATCTGACGTTTCGGGCGCCGAAGTCCGTGAGCGTGCTGTGGGCAGTAGCAGCCGACGAGCTTGGCGACGAGTTGCGAGCCGCGCACGACGTGGCGGTGCGTGAGGCGTTCGGCTATCTGGAGCGGGAGGCGTGCTGGGCGCGGCGGGGGGCTGGCGGCAAGGTGCAGGTTCGTGGCCGCGGGTTCGTCGGGGCGGCGTTCATGCATCGCGCGTCGCGGGCTGGTGACCCGCTGCTGCACACCCACGTCGTCGTGGGCAACCTCACGCAGGGACCCGACGGCCGATGGACGGCCTTGGATGCCCGCCACCTGTACCGCCACGCCAAGACGGCCGGCTACCTCTACCAGGCCGCCTTGCGGGCGGAGATCACCGACCGGACGGGACTTCAGTGGAGCCCCGTGCAGCGCGGTGTCGCTGACCTCGCCGTGGTGTCGCGCGAGGTCGTCGATCACTTCTCCCAGCGCCGCGCCGAGATCCTTGAGCACATGGCCGAGCACGGCGGCCGATCGGCCGCCTCTGCGCAGATCGCCGCGCTGGAGACCCGCCGCGCGAAGGACGAGCCGCCGCTGGTTCGCCAGCGAGCGCAGTGGCAGGCCCGCGCCGCCGAGCACGGCCTCGGCCCCAACGAGCTCGCAGACCTCACCGCCAAGCAGCCACTGCGAGAGCCCTCGGATGCTCGCGGCATCGACCCCGACCTGCTGACCGCGCACACCAGCACCTTCGGACGCCCGGAGCTGCTGCAGGCCCTCGCCGAGGCCCAGCCCGGCGGCGCCCACGTCACCGACCTCGAGCGCCTCGCCGCCGCCACCCTCGATGCGCCCGAGATCGTCCGCCTCCGCGACGGCACCGCCGCAGCCGCCGTCACAGAGCCCCGCTTCTCAACGCGAGAGCTGCTCGACACCGAGGCTCGCGTGCTCGCCATCGCCGCCGAGCGCCAGGACCGCGCCCCCGTAGTTGCCAGCGCGACCGTGCAGCGCGTCATGAAAGATCGAGCGACGCTGAGCGACGAGCAACGCGACGTCGTCCGGGGCCTCGCTGAAGGCGCCGCGGGCATCACCGTGCTGCGCGCCGCTGCGGGTACCGGCAAGACCTTCGTCCTGGACGCCGCCCGCGAGGCGTGGGAAGCCGAAGGCATCCCGGTGCTCGGCTGCGCCCTCTCGGCTCGTGCGGCACGCGAGCTGGAGGACCAGTCCGCGATCCCCGGCCAGACGATCGCTGCGGTCCGCGGCCGCCTGACCGTCGGCTACGAGCTCCCGGCCGGCGCGACGCTGGTCGTGGACGAGGCCGGCATGGTCGGCACCCGTGCGTTGGCGGATCTCGCAGAGGCGACCGCTCGCGTCAACGGCCGGCTCGTGCTCGTGGGAGACGACCGGCAGCTGCCGGAGATCGAGGCCGGCGGCGCCTTTCACGCGCTCGCCGAACGTCCCGGCACGCTCGAGCTCCACGAGGTGCGGCGCCAGCGGGAGCCGTGGGATCGCCGCGCCCTGGACGCGCTGCGCAGGGGTGACGTCGAGCGCTGGGCGCGCGCCTACCGCGCCGCCGGTCAGATCACCATCGGGGACACCGCCGCCGACACCCGGGCCGCGCTCGTCAACGACTGGTCACGCGCAGAGGGCGAGCGCCTGATGATCGCCGCACGCCGCAGCGACGTGCGCGACCTCAACGACCGCGCTCGCCAGCTGCTCCGGGCCCAGGCCGCCCTCGGACCGGACGAGATCACGATCGGCGACCGTGCCTTCGCCACCGGTGACCAGATCCTCACCACGCGAAACGACCACCGCCTCGGCGTCCTCAACGGCCAACGAGGAACGATCACCGCGATCGATTCCGCCAACACGAGGATCACCGTCGCCTTGGACGGCGACGAGCGTCTGCTCGACGCGCCCTACCTCGACGACGGGCACCTGGACCATGGCTACGCCATCACCGCCCACCGGGCACAGGGGGCGACCGTCGACCGCACGTTCGTCCTCGGATCCGACGAGCTCTACCGCGAGTGGGGCTACACCGCACTGTCCCGCCATCGCCAGCAGGCTCGCTTCTACGTCACGCAGAGCGACCTCGGCCTGGACCAAGACCATGCGCCGGCCCCCGATCCGCTCGCCTCGGGCCTCGAGCGGCTGCTGGGCCGCAGCCGCGCCCAAGGCCTTGCGCGTGACCAGCTGCCCGCGGATCTCGACGACGACGCGATCGACGCCGAGCTTTCGGACCTCACCGCTCAGCTCATCAGGGACCCGCACCCACCGGCGCGCCTGCCGCAGCTGACCGTCGCCCGCGCCGAGGCCGAGCAGGACCTCGACGCCACTGCGGCCGGCTTCCGGAAGCTCGAAGCACAGCGGGAAACCACGCCGCTCTGGCGACGTCGCGAGCGCGCCGAGCTCGACCGCGACCTCGCCGCTCACCGCGACGCGCTGCAGCAGCGGCAGGCCCGTGCCGCCGCAGCGGCCACCGAGGAACAGACCCTGCGCAGCTCGACCTACGCCTGGATCGCCGACCACGGCCCCACCGCAAGTCGATACGTCGCCCTCACGCGCGAGCAGCAACAGCGCGCCGAGGCGACACACCGCGCCCACGCGCGCATTGACCACCACGACCACCACCCCTCGCCATGGCACGACGCACCTCCCCTAGACCTGCCGACGACCGCACCCGACCTGGACCTCGGCTGGTGACCAGCGCCTCAGCCGGCGCGGAACCACCCTCGACCTGTGTGGTCGGACCCACGCGGGCGCAGCGTCAGTGAAGTGAGGCCTTCGCGCGTTCGACGGAATGAGGGACGGTGGCTGCGACCAGAGGCCGGGTCGAGCTGGAGGCAGCGGAAGACGCGGTCGAGTTGACAGCGTCAGACGGCGATTGTCGCGACGCCCAAGGGAACGTCCTCTAGACGATCGGAGACCCAGGGGGGCGCCGTGGGTAGAGGTCGTCAGCTGCTTCCGCACACGGGCCGCTGCCGCGAAGTGCGGCCGAATCATCGACGCCGATAGACGTCGGGATGGCCGTACTTCCGCCAGCCGGGACGCGGCTGCGTGGTGACGCAGCTCCGGCGCGTGTCGTTGCGCAACAACGATGCCACGCTGAACGCCTCGTGCACGAGATCGACCTGTTGGCAGGCGAAATTGTCGTCGTCGATGAGCAACGAGATTCCCAAGGGCTCCCACAACGGCCAGCAACTCCACACGGGCTGAAGTTCGGCTCGCTCGAGCTCGAAGGTCATCGTCGACGTCTCGAGGACAAGGCCGTAGGAACTCAAGCTCGGCTCGAACGCGTCGACCAAAGTGGACACCTTGAGGGTGACCAGATCCTCGCCTTGCTTGAGCGCGCAGGTCGCGGCTCCGTCCGTCAGCGGGACGTGGAACGTCTGGAAGCCAGCCTGCTCGAAGGCACGCACGACGCGCCGACGATGTGCAGCCTCTCCGGTGGCGGCGAAGATAACGAACTGGTCGGTTTGGTTGGACCGCCGGCTCGGATTTCCGCTGTCGTTGTAGCTCGTTTTCATGTCGACATTCCCATGCCTGGAGCCGCGGTGGCGCGCCAGGGAGGCGGACGCGGTTCGACGTGGGCAGAATGAGCGCTGATTGACATTTTAAGGCCCTCCGGAGGTTAGTAACGCGATCCTAAGGAGCATAACACAGCGGAACTAGCGCGCCAACTTAGGGTTGTTTTGAGGGTCTTTGAGGGATACTATCGGTCTATCGAAGCAATCTATTGGCCTCCGAGAGGTGCGGGAGGCCCGTTCTAATGAAGAGGAGCAGCAAAATGCCCGCGTATAAGGAGGCCCTGGTTTTGCCCGTCGCGCAGGTGGCGACAGAGCTCCAGGACGTTCTGGGGCAGCGACTGGTCGCGTTTGCGACG
>JAOPZD010000637.1 GCA_025964295.1 Conexibacter sp. | reverse complement strand
CTACCGCCCGCCCTACGGCGTCCTGAACGCGACCGCGCTGGCGGTCTGCGCGCAGCGCGGCTGGGAGCCGGTCCTCTGGACGCGCTGGGGCCGCGACTGGCGCGCTCGCGCGACCGTGGAGAGCGTGGCCACCGAGGTCACGCGCGACCTGACCGGTGGGGAGGTCCTGCTGCTCCACGACGCCGACCGCTACTCGGCGCCCGGATCGTGGCACGCGACCCTCGGCGCGCTGCCGGCGATCGTCGCCACCGTGCGCGCGCGCGGCCTCGAGCTGCGCCGCCTCGACGAGGGTGAAGCCGGGCGCGGGGATCGGGCGCACCCCTCCGAACGTACGCCTCGTACGTGAGAGCAACATGACTGGCTGCCTGGCGCGAGCCGGTGGGTAGGACCGCGCCATGACGACCGTGATCGTAGGGGCGGGACCCAACCTCGGGCTGGCCATCGCGCGGCGCTTCGGGCGCGA
This sequence comes from Conexibacter sp., assembly GCA_025964295.1. Next base: position 2,653 of record JAOPZD010000637.1, on the reverse strand, counting down.
GGGGCAGGCCATCGGCCTCGTCTCGCGCACGCAGTCCAAGCTCGATGACCTCGCCGGCCGGCTCGAGGCCGACGGCATCCGCGCCGCCGGCGCGGCGGCCGACATCCGCGACGCGGACGCGCTGACCGCCGCGATCCGGCAGCTGGCCGCGGAGCTCGGTCCCGTGGAGGTGCTCGAGTACTCGCCGCTGCCGGCCAAGGAGTTCATGAAGCCCATCCTCGAGACGACCGTGGAGGACATCCGGGGCCCGCTGGAGTTCAGCGTCCTCGGCGCGGTCGCCGCGACGACCGCGGTGATCGGGCCGATGCGCGAGGCCGGCCGCGGCTCGCTGCTGTTCACCACCGGCGGCGCCGCCATCAACCCCTATCCGCTGCGCGCCGGCGTCGGCGTCTCCTTCGCCGGCGAAGTCGCCTACGCCCGCATGCTCCACGAGCAGCTCGCCGGCACCGGCATCCACGTCGCCCACACCGCCATCGGCGGCCGCATCGGCCCCGGCCTCGACCACGAGCCCGACGACCTCGCCGACCTCCTCTGGCGCCGCCACGCCGACGGCGGCGAGTTCCAGGTGCGCGTCGGGATCGACTGACCGGACGGCGCCGCCGACCTCATCAGCGCGGCCGGGCCTACGCCTCAGCCCATGACCGAGAAGTCGAACGACCGCGCGACGTCGGGCCGGGCCTTGACGATGCCCAGGCGCGCGTCGAACGCCGCCCACTGGTCGAGGACGTGGCGGTCGAGGCGCAGGTCGTCGGCGAAGATCGGCGCGACCGCGCGCAGCTGATCGCCGATCAGGCCGGTGTCGTCGGTCTGGGCCTCGTGGGCGATCTGCGTGACCGCGGCGGCGGGGTCGCGGCGGACCGCGGCGACGCCATCGCGGATGGCAAGCAGCGTGCGCCGGATCCGGTCGCGCTCGCGCTCGAGCGTGCGGCGCGCGGTGACGAAGACGACCTCGGGGTAGGCGGGCGCGCCGTAGTCCTCGACGCGGAACTCGCGGACCGCGACGCCCCGGCGCTTGAGCGCGACGCCCTCGGCGTTCCAGAAGACGGGCGCGGCGTCGATCTTGCCGGCCAGGATGCCGGAGACCGCGTTGAACCCGATCGTCACCTGGTGGACGCGGCGCAGGTCGCCGCCGTCGTGGCCGATGATCGCGTCCAGGAACGCGGGGTCCGACGGGAGTCCGGACACGCCGACGGCATGGCCTTCGAGGTCGCGCGGGCGCTTGATGCTCGGCCGGGCGACCAGCGCGGCGAGTGGCCGGCGCACGAGCGCGGCGACGCCGACGACGTCGATCCCGCGCTCGCGGGCGATCGCGAGGTCGTGGATGTCCAAGACGCCGAGGTCGAGGCGGCCGGCGGCGACGAGCTTGAGCGCGTCGGGGCCGGATCCGGGCTGGCGGATCACCAGCCGGACGCCGTTGGCCTCGTCGCGCCCGGTGCGGGTGGCGGCGAAGATCGGCGCGTGGACGGCGTTGGGCGTGAAGTCGAGCGCGAGCTGGACGCGGGGCCGCGCGGCCGAGCCCGAGGACGAGGAGGCCTGGGCGCCGCAGCCGGCGGCGAGCGCGGCGCTGAGCAGCACGAGGACGAGCAGCGCTCGGCGGGCGACCATCGGGCGCAGTCTGTCGCATCGGGTTCTACGGTGTCCGGCGATGCCGACGCCGTCGCTGCCCGACCAGGTGCGCCGTTCCTGTGCCGAGATCGCCCGCGCGGCGCGCTGGGTGCGGATCGACATGGAGGCCTCGACGCGGGAGGGCGGCGTCGCGGGGCTGGACGAGGACCAGCACTTCCTCGAAGGCGACCCCGAGGCGGTGGCGCGCTACGTGCTCGTCCTCGACGCCATCAACTTCGGCTCGGGCTGGTTCCCGACGCTGCGCCACGGCTCGACGGTGGCGATGACCGAGCGCCTGACCGCCGACGTCCGCCGCCGCGGCGCCCCGTGGCCGGCGGCGCAGCTGCGCGGGCTCGGCGCCGGCGACGTGGCCGCGGTCCTCGACGAGGACCCGGCGCATCCGTTGATGGAGCACTACGCGGAGGGCCTGCGGCAGCTCGGGCGCTTCCTCGGCGACCGCGACGCGCTGGCGGTGATCGCCGACGCCGGCGGGTCGGCCGCGCGGTTCGCGGCGTCGCTGGCACAGGGCATGCCCTCCTTCGCCGACACGGGGTTCTACAAGCGCGCGCAGATCACGGCCAACGACCTCGTGCTCGCCGGCGTCGCGGACTTCGGCGACGCCGACGAGCTCACGGTCTTCGCGGACAACTTCCTCCCGCACGTGCTGCGCCTCGACGGCGTGCTCGTCTACGACGACGAGCTGGCGGCGCGGGTCGACGCCGGCGAGCTGCTCGAGGCCGGCGGCGCGATGGAGCGCGAGCTGCGCGCCTGCGCGGTGCACGCGTGCGAGCAGCTCGCCGCCCGCTTCGGCGTCGCGCCGCGCGTGCTCGACAACTGGCTGTGGAACCGCGGCCTCGAGCCCGCCTACGCGGCGCGGCCGGCGCACCTGACGCGGACCGTCTTCTACTGAACGGCGGGCGCCTAGGTGTGGTTCGGGCCGTCGTCGGCGCCGTGGCGCTGCTCGGCGTGGCGGTGGTGCTTGGCGTGGTGGACCTTGGCGCCGCGGTCCTCGCGGGCGTGGTGGCCGGCCGGGTCGTCGGCGCCGTGA
>JAOPZD010000632.1 GCA_025964295.1 Conexibacter sp. | reverse complement strand
CCCGCGAGCACCCGCGCGCCGTCGGCGGCGCTGCGGCGCGCCAGCTCGGAAAGCAGCCGGCTCTTGCCCACGCCGGACTCGCCGCCGACCAGGACGAAGCCCGGCCGGCCCTCGCCCGCGGCGGCGATGGCGGCGCCGAGGCGCTCGAGCTCCCGCTCGCGGCCGACGAAGTCAGGGCTGGCGACGCGCGCGGACACGGCGTCAGCATCCCATGCCGGGGCGGACGGTAGGGTCGATCGTCGATGCCCGACGTCTTCCTCTACAACGACACCGAGCGCAGCGCGGCCCTGCGCCACGAGATCCCGATCGCGATCGGCGACCCCTTCGGCTACGCCGAGGTCGACGGGCGCACCGTGATCCTGACCAGCTCCCTGGAGCAGGACCGCATCGCGGCGGTGCGGCCCGACGCCGAGCTGATCGAGTGGGCCGACGTCGGGTTCTTCGAGCTGCTGGAGAGCGGGATGCCGCGCGACGCGATGCTGCTCGAGCTGGTCTCGCGCGCGGTCGCGCGGATGGGGCTGCGCGAGGCGCTCGTCGACCCCGATTTCCCGCTCGCGGTCGCCGACCGCCTGCGCGCCGACGGCGTGACGCTGACGCCCGACCACGAGACGTTCGCCGCCCGCCGGCGCGCGAAGTCCTCCGCGGAGCTGGCCGGGATCCGCCGCGCCCAGGCGGCCGCCGAGGCCGGGATGGCCGCGGCCGCCGCGGTCCTGCGCGCCGCCGTGCCCGAGGGCGACAGGCTCGTCATCGACGGCGAGCCGGTCACCGCCGAGCGGGTCCGCGCCGCGCTGCGCGACGCCTGCGCCGCGCACGGCGCCCCCGCGCCGCCCGACATCATCGTCGCGTCGGTCTGGCAGGGCTTCGGCCACGAGGCGGGGTCGGGCCCCCTGCCCGCCAACCTGCCGATCCAGATCGACCTGTGGCCGCGCGACGAGCAGACCGGCTGCTGGGCCGACATGACGCGGACGTTCGTGGTGGGGGAGGTCGACGAGGCCACGCGCAAGCAGGAGGCGCTGATCCGCGAGGCGCACTTCGCGGTCATCGACGCGGCCCGGCCCGGCATCACCGGCCGCGAGCTGCACGCCATGGTCTGCGACGTCTTCGAGGCCGCCGGGCACCGCACCCAGCGCACCGGCCCCGGCGAGGACCCCAACGAGGGCTTTCAGTTCTCGCTCGGCCACGGCGTCGGCCTCGAGGTCCACGAGGACCCGGGCATGGGCCAGAGCGGCCGCTCGCCGCTGGTCCCCGGCGACGTCATCGCCGTCGCGCCCGGGCTGTGGGAGCGCGCGATCGGCGGCGTGCGCTTCGAGGACCTGCTGCTGATCACCGAGGACGGCTGCGAGGTCCTCACCGAGTACGCCTATGACCTGACGCCGTAGGCGGCGGCGCCCGGCGGCTCAGGCCAGCCGCGTCCGCAGCGCCTCGTCCAGGTAGGCCTGCTCCTCGGCCAGCGTGCGCGACGGGTCGCGCAGGTGGGCGAGCATGACCGCGGCGGCGGTCGGGACCTCCTCGGCCGCCGGCCACGCCTCCGGGTCCCACAGCCGCGAGCGGACGAAGGCCTTGGGGCAGTGCGCGTAGACCTCGTCGGCGGCGACCACGATCGCGGTGCGCGGCGGCTTGCCGACGGCGCCCGCGGCGGCCAGCACCTCCGGCGCCGCGGTGACGCAGGCGCGGCCGTTGACCCGCAGCGTCTGGTCGCGTCCCGGGATCAGGAAGAGCAGGCCGGCGTGGCCGGTGGCGATGATGTTGGTGAGCGTGTCCAGCCGCCGGTTGCCGGTGGCGTCGGGGATCGCGAGGTGCCCGTCGTCCAGGACCGCCACGAACCCGGCGGGGCCGCCGCGGGGCGTCGCGTCGGCGCGGCCGTCGGCGTCGTGGCTGGCGACGACCACGAGCGGGGAGGCCGCGATCAGGCGGCGCGCGACGTCGTCGAGGACGCCGATGTCCTTGGTCCACGCCCGCTCGGCGGCGGGCTCGTACAGCTCGGCGAGCTGCTCGGGCGTGGTCAGGGCGTTGGTGAAGGGGTCCACACCATTTAGGACACCACGAACAAGGGCGCGTCGTCAACCGCGTAGACGGCCTCGGTCACGTCGCCGATGTAGTCGCCGTCGACGTGGACGGGCACCGGGCGCCCGTCGACCGACCGCACGACGATGTCGCGCACGCCGGCGAAGCCGTCGACCTGCCGGTGGCGCTCGAGCTGCGCCCGCGCCGAGAACAGGCGGTACAGGACGCCGGGCATGACCGTCGGCCGCGTCGAGCGCAGCACGATCCCGGCCAGCGTCGGCTCGGTCAGCTCGGCGCCCACGGCGGCGCGGATGGGGATGCGCCGGAAGTAGGTGTAGGGGTCACCCTTCTGGATCAGGACGGTGACGCCCGGCAGCGGGGCGCCGCCGTCGGTCACGGTCTCCAGCTGCGGCGGCTTGGCCATGTACTTGCCCAGGAACTCGCCGAAGCCGCAGTAGGCGAAGTAGTAGGGGCCGAAGCGCGCCTTGAGCTGGGGGTGGGCGTCGACGCGCGCGACGACCGAGGCGTCCAGGCCGAGGCCCGAGGAGAACAGGAAGCGGCGCTCGTTGACCATCGCCATGCGCACCTGGCGCGGCTGCCAGTCGTCGGCGATGCGCAGCAGGTGCTCGGTGGCGTCGACGATGTCGTTGGGGATCCCGAGCATCCGCGCGTAGACGTTGGTCGAGCCGCCGGGCAGGCAGGTCAGCGGCGTCTTGGAGCCGCGCAGGCCGTTGGCCGCCTCGTTGACGGTGCCGTCGCCGCCGAAGGCGACGACGACGTCGTAGCCCTCCCCGGCGGCCTCGCGGGTCAGCGCGGTGGCGTGGTCGCGCGCCTCGGTGTCGACGGCGTCGACGTCGTAGCGGCCCTGCAGGGCGTAGACGACGAGGTTGCGCAGGCGGTCGGAGACCGTGGTCGCGTAGGGGTTGACGATGACCAGCATGCGCTTGCGCTCGGTGGCGGCGCTGGTCGCGAACTGGTCGCCGAGGGCTTCGAGCGACGAGAGTGAGGCGGCGGGCACGTTGGTGCTTACACCGCAACCGGCTGGGGGTCACACGCACGCGAAGTGCGGCCAGCCGCACCCGCCAGACGCAGGCGACCACGACTGTCGCCGAGGCCGTGTCGCAGTTGAATCCTTCCCGTGACCTCCCTGCGGAACTCCCACCGAGAGCTCGCCGCCCTCCTCCTCGTGGCGGGCTCCATCATCGTGGCCGCAGGGACCGCCGATGCCGCCGTCCATACGACAACGCCGCACACCAGCGGCGCGGCAGGCGTCAGCACCCAGTCCGTGCCCTAGGGCCGGTCGCGCTCGCTCCTCTTCTCCTCCTGGGGCGAGCGCGGCCGGTGCGCGCGGAACACTGGCCCAGAGGGCCAGGTATCCGTTCGCGGCATGCTCCGCGCAGAGCGCTCGCATGCCGCAGCTACTCCGCGGCCGACCAGCCGCTGATCCTCTCCACCGCCAGCACGACGACCGGACCCTCCGGGCGTCGCTCCCGGTATTGCGGGTACTTCGCCACCAGCGCGTCGATCGCCTCGGGCGCGGCGTCGCCGTCCAGGACCTCCGCGCGCCCCTCGGCGCGCACCCACCACAGCGCCGACCAATCCTCGTCGTCGTAGTGGTCGGCCAGCAGCGTCGCGCGCGGGTCGCGGGCGAGGTCGTCCAGCCGCGCCAGCCGCCGCGTCGCCTTGGGCTTGTGGTCGACCGCGTGGACGATCGTCTCGCCGAGCACCGCGAAGGTCACCGGCACGATCCGCGGGGC
>JAOPZD010000603.1 GCA_025964295.1 Conexibacter sp. | reverse complement strand
ACGCCGTGATGGGCCTGCTGCCCGGCGGGCGCGGCAACGACTTCGCGCGGGTCATGGGGCTGGGGCGCGACCCCGTCGCCGCGTGCGCGGTCCTGGCCCACGGCGAGCCCAGGCCGATCGACGTCGGCGAGGTCGTCTCGGGCAACGCGTCGAGCCCCGGGCAGACGTTCGTCGGCATCGCGTCGCTGGGCTTCGACTCCGAGGCCAACCGCCTGGCCAACGAGGCGCCGGCCTTCCTCGGGCCGTTGGTGTACGCCTACGCGGCGCTGCGGGCGATGGTCACCTGGCGCCCCGCGACCTTCGACGTGACCGTCGACCGCGAGCGGCGGACCTTCGAGGGCTGGACGGTCGCGGCCGCGAACGGGAGGGCCTACGGTGGAGGCATGTTCCTCGCCCCCGACGCCGAGCTCGACGACGGCATGCTGGACGTCGTCATGTTCTGGCCGCGCTCGCGGCGGGACTTCGTGGCGGGGCTGCGCCAGGTCTTCAAGGGCACCCACCTCGAGCGCGAGCGGATCTCGCTGCTGCGCGGCGCCGAGGTGCGCATCACCGCCGACCGCCCGTTCGTCGTCTACGCCGACGGCGACCCGATCGGCGAGCTGCCGGTCACCATCCGGGCCGTGCCCGGCGCGATCCAGGTCCTGCTGCCCGCCACCGCATGAGCCTGCTGGGGCCCAAGCTCGCCGCCGCGCGCGCCGCGGGCGCGCTGTCGCGGCGCACCGGCCGGGGCGGCACGTCGCTGCCCGGCAAGCTGCTGCTGCGGTTGGAGCCCGGCGCGGTCGGCTCGCTGGCGCGGCGGCTGCCCAACGGCAGCGCGGTGATCTCGGCGACCAACGGCAAGACGACGACGGCCGCGATGGTCGCGTCGATCCTCGAGCGCGGCGGCCACGAGCTGGTGCACAACCGCGCGGGCGCGAACATGGCCGGCGGGATCGCGGGGACGCTGCTGGCGGCCGCGCGCCCCGGCGGGGCGATCGCGGGCGACACCGGGCTGTTCGAGATCGACGAGTTCTGGCTGGACCAGCTCGTCCCCCAGATCCGGCCGCGCGCGCTGCTGCTGGCCAACCTCTTCCGCGACCAACTGGACCGCTACGGCGAGCTGGACATCATCGCCGACCGCTGGGCCGGCGTCGTGGCGCAGGCCAAGGACACCACCTTGGTCCTCAACGCCGACGACCCGCTGGTGGCCGACCTGGGCCGCGAGCGCGCCGGCGACCGCGTGGTCTTCTTCGGCGTCGAGGATCCCGCGATGGCGCTGCCCGGCCTCCAGCACGCGGCCGACTCCAAGCACTGCCGCCGCTGCGGCGCGCCGTACCGCTATGACCACGTGTTCTTGGGGCACTTGGGTCACTACCACTGCGACAGCTGCGGGGCGACGCGGCCGGCGCCGGCGGTGGCCGCCGAGCGCGTGATCCTCGACGGGCTCAAGGGCGCGCGGGTGACCCTGCGGCTGCCGACCGCGACCGTCGACGTCCGGCTCCCGCTGCCCGGGCTCTACAACGTGTACAACGCGCTCGGCGCCGCGGCGCTCACCACCGCCCTGGGCGCGCCGCCCGCCGACGTCGTGGCCGGGCTGGAGGCGGTCGCGGCCGCGTTCGGCCGCGCCGAGACGCTGCAGCTGGGCGGTCGCGACCTCCTGCTGCTGCTCGTCAAGAACCCCGCCGGCGCCAACGAGGTGCTGCGCACGCTGGCGCTCGAGGACGGCGAGCACGACCTGCTGGCCGTCCTCAACGACCACACCGCCGACGGCCGCGACGTCTCCTGGGTGTGGGACGCGGACTTCGAGCTGCTCGCCGGCCGCCTGCGGCGCGTGACGTGCAGCGGGACGCGCGCGGCCGAGATGGCGCTGCGGCTGAAGTACGCCGGCGTGCCCGAGGACCGGCTGGTCGTCGAGCCGTCGCTGTCGGACGGCCTGGACGGCGCGATCGCCGACGGCAGCGGCCGGCTGGTCGCGATCCCGACCTACACCGCGATGCTCGAGCTGCGGCGCGAGCTGGTCGCCCGCGGCGTGGCGGGGAGCAGCTTCGGATGAGCGCGCCCGTGGTCGCCTCCGTGGTCTGGCACGACGTCGAGTGCGGCGGCTACGCCGAGGACCTCGCGCTGTGGCGCGAGCTGGCCGCGGCTGCCGACGGACCCGTGCTCGACGTCGGCGCCGGAACGGGCCGCGTCGCGCTCGACCTCGCCGCGCGAGGGTTCACGGTCGTGGCGCTCGACAGCGACGCGGAGCTGCTGGCCGCGTTGGGCGAGCGCGCCGCGGCGGCGGGCCTGACCGTGGACACCGTCGTCGGCGACGCCCGCGCGTTGAGCCTCGGCGACCGGCGCTTCGGCCTGATCGCCGTGCCGATGCAGACCCTGCAGCTGCTCGGCGGCGCCGACGGCCGCGCGGAGTTCCTGCGCGCGGCCCGCGCGCACCTCGAGCCCGGCGGGGTCGTCGCCGCCGCGCTGGCCGACGCGCTGGAGAGCTTCGAGGGCGAGATCGACGGGCTGCCCGATCCGGACGTCGCCACGATCGACGGCATCACCTACACCTCGCTCCCGCTGGCCGTCGTCGACGAGGGCGACCACGCCGCGATCCACCGGCTGCGCCAGACATCAGGCGACGGCGCCACGCCGCGCGAGGAGCACGACGTCATCCGCCTGGCCCGCGTCGGCCCGGCCGAGCTGGCCGGGGAGGCCGAGGCCCACGGCCTGGTCGCCGAGACCGCGCGGCGGATCCCGGCCACCGACGTCTACGTCGGCTCGACGGTGGTGATCCTCCGTGGCTGACCGGCACCAGGACCGCACGCTGCGCGTCTGCGCGCTCTACCCCGACCTGATGAACATCTACGCCGACCGCGGCAACATGTTGATGTTGGAGCGCCGCTGCGCCTGGCGCGGCATCGGCTTCGCGCTGACCGCCGCGAGCCTCGGCGACGAGATCGACCCCGACGCCCACGACCTCTTCTACCTCGGCGGCGGCCAGGACCGCGATCAGCAGCTCTGCGCCCAGGACCTCTACGACGTCAAGCGCGAGGCGCTGCACGCGGCGGCCGGCCGCGGTGCGATCGTCCTCGGCATCTGCGGCGGCATCCAGCTCCTCGGCGATCACTACGAGCTCGGCGACGAGCGCGTCCCCGGCATCGGCCTCGTCGACCTCACGACCGCCCGCGCCGTCGACGGCACGCGGCTGATCGGCAACGTCGCGATCGAGGTCCAGCTCGACGGCCTCGACGGCCCACGGGTGCTCGCCGGCTTCGAGAACCACGGCGGCCGCACCGCGCTCGGCGCCTCCGAGCAGCCGCTCGGCCGCGTGCTCAAGGGCCACGGCAACGACGGCCGCTCCGGCTTCGAGGGCGTCCATCGCGGCACGGTCATCGGCACCTACCTGCACGGCCCGCTGCTGCCCAAGAACGCCTGGTTCGCCGACTGGCTGCTCGCCACCGCGCTGGGGATCGAGCCGGGCGGGCTGACCCCGCTCGACGACGCGCTGGAGGACGCCGCGCACGCCGGCGCCCGACGCGCCGCCGGCATCTGACGCCGCCCTGCGCGAGCTCCCGGGAACCGTCCCGCACCGCCCGACCCGAAGCTCTGGGTAGCATCCGCAGTTCCGCCGGCCGCGGAGTCCTCATGATCGCAACCGACACCGCCCACCCCGAGGGGTCGTCGTGCTACGCCCGGCCGTTCCCCAATAAGTTGGTGGATCAGTGATGCCCCGGTCGGCCGCCACCGTCACCTTCGACCACGCGTCGAAGACCTACCCAGGGTCCGACCAGCCCGCGATCCGGGATCTGACGCTCGAGGTCCCGGCCGGGGAGATCTGCATCCTCATCGGCCCGTCGGGCTGCGGCAAGACGACCGCCATGCGCCTGGTCAACCGCATGATCGACCTGACATCGGGGGACGTCCGCGTCGACGGGGTGAGCGTCATGGAACGGCCTCCCGCCGAGCTGCGCCGGTCCATGGGCTACGCGATCCAGCAGATCGGGCTCTTCCCCCACCTCACCGTCGCCGACAACATCGCGACGGTCCCCAAGCTCCTGGGCTGGGATGCCGAGCGCGTCCGCTCGCGCACCACCGAGCTCCTGCAGCTCGTCGGCCTCGAACCCGAGATGGGCGGGCGCTATCCCGCGCAGCTCTCCGGCGGTCAGCGCCAGCGCGTGGGCGTCGCCCGTGCGCTGGCGGCCGACCCGCCGCTGCTGCTCATGGACGAGCCGTTCGGGGCCATCGACCCGATCACGCGCTCCCGCCTGCAGGAGGAGTTCCGCAAGCTGCAGCAGGACCTCGGCAAGACGGTC
>JAOPZD010000594.1 GCA_025964295.1 Conexibacter sp. | reverse complement strand
CGTCGCAGCCATTGCCCGTGGGCGAGCTGGATCCGGGCACGCTGGAACGGCCACCGCGTCAGGTCGCAGGCGAGCGCGGCGTCGAAGCACGCGCCCGCGTCCTCCGGCTCGGCCAGCAGCGCGCGGGCGTGCGCCAGGGTGAGCGCGATCCACGTGCCCGGCTGCTCGCCGGCGCGCGCCGCGACCTGCTCCACGCGCGCGCGGGCGTCGTCCAGATGGTCGGTGTGCCGCGCGGCGTCCGCGAGATCCGCGATGAGCCAGGAGCTGATCACGGGGTGGTACGCGGAGTCGGCGGGATCGAACAGGCGGTCGGCGTCGTGGTAGGCGTCGGCGTGGCGACCGGTGGCCAGCGCGGCCAGCACCTTGCCGAACTGCGCGAACGCGATGGTGATGCTCGCCCCCGCCGACGCGGCGACGACCTCGGCCTGCGCGGCCAGGCGCTCGGCCTTCTCCTCGTCGCCGCGCATCGCGGCGACGAGGGCGATCGCCGTGTCGGCCGCGGCCGCCCACTGCGGCTCGGCCAGCTCCTCCGCCAGCCGCCTCGCCTCCTCGGCCGCGGTCATCGCCGCCTCCCACTCGCCCAGGCGCGCGGCCATGCTCGAGTACAACGTCAGCAGGCGTGGGAGATGCCCCAGCCGTCCCTGCGTCCGCAGGCCCTCCACCGCCGCCGCGAGGAAGTCGACGCCCAGGTCGAACGCGCCGACGACCAGCGCGGCCGGTCCGAAGAACCGTTCGGCGTCGGCGTCGCGTGGCCCGGTCGCCGCGATCGTGGTCAGCCGGGCCAGGACACCGGCCGCGTGACCCCACGGATCCGCGTAGGCGTGGATCGCGAAGACGCGCGGGTCCTCGGCGTCCGCGCCGCCCAGCCGTCCGGACGCGTCCACGAGGGCCTTCCGCGCCTCGGGTCCCGGGTCCACCCACCAGGCCCGGGACGCGACGAGCCAGAGCAGATCGACATGGAGGTCATGGTCGCCCTCTCCCCCGGCCCGCTCCGCCGCGTCGATCAACGACATGAACCGCTCGGCGGATCCGAGCGGTCGGGTCAGCCCGGTCTCCTCCACCCAGGTGGCGCGCGCCCGCTCCAGGTCGCTGAGGTTGACGCGGTCCACCTCGCGCAGCAGCCGGTCCACGACGTCGGGGCGCCCCAGCTCGACCGCCAGACCCGCGGCCGCCAGCAGGCGACGGTCGCGCCGGCCCGGCTCTCCGAGCTCCGCGGCGCGCCGCGTGGCGCTGACCGCGATGGCGACGGCGCCGCGCTGCCGCGCTCGCGATCCCGCATCCTCGAGCTCGCGGGCGACGTCCTCGTGCTCGCCGGTCAACAGCGCGGCGCGGTGCCACGCCCGCCGGTCGGGATGCGCGCCCAGCACCGCGGCGAGCCCCTCGTGCGCGCGCCGGCGGTCCACCACGCCGGCGTGCTGGGCGATGGCCGAGCGCATCAGCGGATGGCGAAACCGAACCTTCTGGAGGTCGAGGTCGACGACGCCCGCCTCCGCGGCGGGCATGGCCGCGTCGAGATCCAGCGCCGTGCCGGCGACCGCCCCGGCGGCCGCGAGGTTCTCGTCGAGGTCGTCGCCGTCGTTCAGCGCGGCGACCAGCAGGACGGCACGCGTCACCTCGGGCAGGTCCGCGACGCGGCCGGCGAACGCGCGCTCCAGGCGCTCGGTCAGCGGCACGCCGCCCGGCACCCACTGCTCGTCCTCGTGCAGGTCGGCCACCGCCGGCAGCTCGAGCAGGGCGAGCGGGTTCCCCGCCGCCTCGTGCAGGATCCGCGCGCGCGCCGCGAGCGGGAGCTGGGGCGCCGCATCGTCGAGCAGGGCGGCGGACGCGGCGTCCTCCAAGCCGGCGAGCCGAAGCTCCGGGAGACCGGCGTCGCCGAGGGCCGAGGCATACCCGTCACGCGTGGCGGCGAGCAGGATGATGGGGTCGGACTCGATCCGCCGCGCCAGGAACGCGAGCGCGTCCGAGGTCGGCCGATCGAGCCACTGGGCGTCCTCGACCACCAGCAGCACAGGATCGTCCGTGGCGACCTCCGCGACGAGGTCGAGCGCCGCCATCGCGATCCGGAAGGGCTCGGGGGCGACGTCGCGCGTCAGGCCGAACGCGGCATCGAGCGCGGCGCGCTGGACCGCGGGCAGCGCCACCGCGCGTGCGCGCACCGGCCGCAACAGCTGATGCAGGCCCGCGAACGGAAGCCGCGCCTCGGACTGCACGCCGACGGCGGTCAGGACGACCATGCCACGGGCACGCGCCATCCGCGCGGTCTCGGACAGGAGGCGCGACTTGCCGATCCCGGGCTCACCGCGCAGGACGAGCGGCTCACCGCGGTTCCCCACCGCGTCCAGGAGCGCCGTCAGAACGCTCTGCTCTTGGGTGCGACCGAGCAGCGGCGCAGCTTCCTCAGGGGCACGGCCGAGCATGCGCGGCCATCCTGTCACGCCCCCGCGTGGCGGGCGGGAGCGACGTGGATCTTCGACTCCTCCAGGAACGCCTCCAAGGCCTGCGTGTGCGCCGTCGCGTCGACCAGGCCGGGCCAGTCGAGCAGCGACTGGTGCAGCGGCTGCGTCGTGCTGATGCCCTCGATCTCGAGCTCGCGGAACGCCCGCCGCGCCCGGGCCATGGCCTCGGCGCGGGTGCGGCCGTGGACGAGCAGCTTGGCCACCAGCGAGTCGTAGAACGGTGGCACCGAGCAGCCCGCCGCGACGCCGGTGTCGACGCGCACGCCGGGGCCGCCGGGGAGCGCCATGCACTCGATCCGCCCGGGGGACGGCAGGAAGTCCTTCGCCGGATCCTCGGCGTTGATCCGGAACTCGAGCGCCGTCCCGCGGCAGTGGACGTCCTCCTGGCGGAACGACAGCGCGAGGCCGCCCGCCACGCGCAGCTGCTCGGCGACGAGATCGATGCCGGTGACCAGCTCGGTCACGCCGTGCTCGACCTGGATGCGCGCGTTGACCTCGATGAAGAAGCAGGCGTCGTTCGCGACGTCGACGAGGAACTCGACCGTCCCGGCGTTCACGTAGCCCACCTCGGTCGCGATCGCGACCGCCGACGCGCAGAGCCGCTCGCGGACGTCGGCCGAGATGGCCGGTGAGGGCGCCTCTTCGATGAGCTTCTGCTTGCGCCGCTGGATCGAGCAGTCGCGCTCGAAGAGGTGCACGACCGAGCCGTGCTCGTCGGCCATGATCTGGACCTCGACGTGCCGCGGCCGGTCGATGCGCTTCTCCATGAACATGCCGCCGTCGCCGAACGCCGCGCTGGCCTCGGCCGACGCCTGCCCGAACGCCTTGCGCAGCTCCTCGGGCGTCGTGACCGTGCGGATGCCGCGCCCGCCCCCGCCCGCCGATGCCTTGAGCAGGACCGGGTAGCCGATCCCCTCGGCGGCGGCCTCGGCCACCGCGACGTCCGCCACGCGGCCGGTGCCGGGCACGACCGGGACGCCGGCGCGCCCGGCCGCCTCCCGAGCGGTCACCTTGTCCCCCACCGCCTCCATGACGCCGGCCGGCGGCCCCACGAAGCGCAGCCCGGCCTCCGCGCACGCGCGCGGCAGCGCGGGCACCTCCGCGAGGAAGCCGTAGCCGGGGTGCACGGCATCGGCGCCCGCCGACACGGCCGCCCCGACGATCGCGTCCGGACGCAGGTAGCTCTGGCGCGCGGGTGACGGTCCGATCGCCACGGCCTCGTCGGCGAGGCGCACGTGCAGCGCCTCGGCGTCGGCGTCGGAGTGGACGGCGACCGACTCGAGCCCGAGGTCGCGGCACGCCCGGACGATGCGGACGGCGATCTCACCGCGGTTGGCGATCAGCACGCGCCGCATCGGCGACTCGCTCATGCGACGGCGCCGGCGGCCACGACCTCGCGCCCGGTCTCCGTGAGGGCACGCCGGACCGCCCGGGCCACCGCGACGGCGTTCGGTCCATCGCCGTGGATGCACGCCGACCCCGCGGTGAGCGGCACGCGCGACCCGTCGACGGCCTCCACGACCCCCTCCTCGATGAAGAGCCGGGTCTGGTGGGCGGCGAACCCGACGTCGGTCTCCGCCTTGGACCGCTCGATGACGAGCCGGCCGTCGGGCGCGTAGGACAGGTCGGGGTAGATCTCGCCGACGACGCGGACGCCCAGCCGCCCGAGCTCCTCGCAGAACGGCACGTCCTCGGCCGGCGCGGGCCAGTAGACCATGACGCCGCCGCCGAGGTGCCGGATCGCCTGGGCGACCGGCCCCGCGAGATCGGCGCGGTCGCGGAGCAGCTCGAAGAAGGCGCCGTGCGGCTTGACGTGGTTCAGCTCGCCGCCCGCCGCGCGCAGGAACGCCTGCAGCGCGCCGGCCTGGTAGCGGACGTACGCGGCG
>JAOPZD010000554.1 GCA_025964295.1 Conexibacter sp. | reverse complement strand
CACCGTGCCGAACACGGTCAGCAGGGCGAGGACGATCTGCAGGCGCGAGAGAGCCCGGTCGACGCTGGCCAGCGAGCGCGCGAGCTGCATGGCACCGCGGCCCGGCAGCGCGACGGTGAGCATCCGCACGTGGACGCCGTCGGCGTGGGTGTCCTCCAGGACGCGGCGGCTCGTCGCCGAGCGCGCCAGCGCCTTGGTCTGGGCGGTGACGGGAAGGCGCGGGTCGGTGGTCGTCGGCGGGCGCCGGACGACCCCGGCGACCGTGACGAACTGGACGTAGCTCTGCGCGGTGCCGGTGCGCCGCAGCGGCTGCGGCACGCGGCGCGGGAAGTCGCGCGGGGCGCCCGCCACGGGCGGGATCCTGGCGGTCTGGGCGCCCTGGTCGCGCAGCGAGTCGTCGATCTGGCCGCGCAGCTCGCCGCGCATGACCAGGTAGCAGACGACGGAGGCCAGGACGAGCGTCGCTCCCACCACCAGCGCGGACATGAGCGTCACGCGCCGGCGCAGGGTCATGCCGGCTCCTCCCGCAGGATGTAGCCGACGCCACGCACGGTGTGCAGGATCCGCGCCTCGCCGCCGGCCTCGGTCTTGCGGCGCAGGTAGCCCATGTAGACGCCGAGGACGTTGGAGGTGGCGCCGAAGTCATAGCCCCACACCTGCTCGAAGACCACGGAGCGCTCGAGGACCTGGCGCGGGTGGCGCAGGAACAGCTCGAGCAGCGCGTACTCGGTGCGGCTGAGCTCCAGGCGGCGCTCGCCGCGCCAGACGTCGCGCGTGGAGGGCTCGAGCTTGAGGTCGCCGAAGCGCAGCTCGTCGGCCGGGCCGTCGACCCGGCGCAGCAGCGCGCGCAGCCGCGCCTGCAGCTCGCGCAGCGCGAACGGCTTGACGAGGTAGTCGTCGGCGCCGGCGTCGAGGCCGGCGACGCGGTCGTCGACCGCGTCGCGCGCGGTGAGCATCAGGACCGGCGTGCGGTCGCCGGCGGCGCGCATCCGGCGGCACGCCTCGAGGCCGTCGAGCAGCGGCATCGAGACGTCCAGGACGATCGCGTCGTAGCGCGCCGCCGCCACGCGCTCCAGCGCCTCGCGGCCGTCCTGGGCGAGGTCGACGTCGTAGCGCTCCAGGCCCAGGGCCCGGTGCAGGGACGTGCGGACGGCCAGCTCATCGTCGACCACGAGGACGCGCATATGGACCAAAGGGTGCCGGGGACGGCTGGGAGGTTGCTGAGAAAAGCCGAAGAACGTGGATGGTTCGATGGACGTCGTACAATCGTGGGGGTGTCCGACACCGCCCGCGTCCCGCTCTCCGTCCTCGACCTCGCCCCGATCCGCGCGGACGCCACGCCGGCCGAGGCCCTGCGCCAGTCGCTGGAGCTCGCGCCGCTGGTCGAGCGGCTCGGCTACCGGCGGATCTGGGTCGCCGAGCACCACAACATCCCGGGCGTCGCCTCGTCGGCGACCTCGGTCCTGATCGGCGCGCTGGCGGCCGCGACGTCGTCGATCCGCGTCGGCAGCGGCGGGATCATGCTCCCCAACCACGCGCCGCTGATCATCGCCGAGCAGTTCGGGACGCTCGAGGCGCTGCACCCCGGCCGGATCGACCTCGGCCTCGGCCGCGCGCCGGGGACCGACCACGTGACGGGCTGGGCGCTGCGGCGCAACCCCAACGGCGGCGTGGAGTTCGACGCCGAGGTCGCCGAGCTGCGTGCCTTCCTCGCGCCGGCCCAGCCCGGCCAGCGCGTGCGCGCGGTCCCGGGCGCGGGCTCCGGCGTCCCGGTCTGGCTGCTGGGCTCCTCGACCTACGGCGCCGACCTCGCCGCGCGCCTCGGCCTGCCCTTCGCGTTCGCCTCGCACTTCGCGCCGCGCTTCCTGATGGAGGCGGCGCAGATCTACCGCGACCGGTTCGTCCCCTCCCCGGAGTCCGGCGGCCTGAGCGAGCCCTACATGATGGTCGGCGTCTCGCTGATGGCCGCCGACACCGACGACGAGGCGCAGCGCCTGTTCACCTCCACCCTGCAGAAGTTCGCGTGGCTGCACCGCGGCACGCCGAAGGGCACGCTGCCGCCGATCGACGACATGTCGTCCTTCTGGATGCCCGGCGAGGAGGCGGGGCTCGAGGCGCAGATGAGCGAGGCGGTCGTCGGCGGCCCGGCGACCGTGCGCTCCAGGTTGTCGTCCTTGGTGGAGCGCACGGGCGCCGACGAGGTCATCGTCGCCAGCGACGCCTATGACTTCGCCGCGCGGGTCCGGTCCTACGAGGTGCTCGCCGAGACCTGGGGGCTGGCGCCGACCGGCGCGGTCCCCGCGGCGTCCTCGCCGGTCGCCGCGTAGCGGCGCGCCGGCACGGCGAGCGCGATGACCGCGCCGACCAGCGCGAGTGCCGCCGACGTCCCCAGCGCGGGCCCGAAGCCGTCGACGAAGGCCGTCGGGCTGACGTAGCTCCCGGCGCCGGCGAAGACCGCCACGGCGATCGCGATCCCGAACACGCCGCCCAGCTCGCGCAGCATGCTGTTGGCGCCCGCGGCCTTGCCGATATCGGCCTCGCCGACGGCGCCGACGACCGCGTTCTGGGCCGCGGGGATCGCCATCGACACGCCGGCCCCGGCGATCATCAGCGCGGGGATCAGCTTGGGGTAGTCCAGGTTCGTGTCGGCCAGCAGCGCGACCCAGCCCAGGCCCGCGCCCTGCAACGTGAGGCCGCCGACGAGGAACGGGCGCTCGCCGAAGCGGTCGACGAGCTTGCCGGCGACCGGCGCGACGAAGAACAGCGTCGCCGTCCACGGCAGCAGGCGCAGCCCGGCGCCGAGCGGGTCGTTGCCCAGGCCGGTCTGCAGGAACTGGGCGAGGAAGAAGACCGCCGAGAACAGCGAGGCGATCATCAGGAAGCTGGTGGCGTTGCCCGCGCCGAACGCGCGCTTGCGGAACAGGCGCGGGGGCAGCAGCGCGTCGGCGCCGGTGCGCAGCTGCGCGACCACGAAGGCGGCGATCAGCGCGGTGCCCGCGGCGAGCGCCGCGACGACCTCGGGGCTGCCCCAGCCGGCGCCGTTGCCGCGCACCAGGCCCCAGACGACGCCGAGCGCGCCGCCGGTGACGAGGACCACGCCGCGGAGGTCGAGCGGGCGGCGGGCGCCGACGCTCTCCGGGATCCGGGCCAGGACGAGCGGCACCGCGACGAGGCCGATCGGGACGTTGATCCAGAAGATCCACGGCCAGTCGATGCCCTGCGCGACGGCGCCGCCGATCACGGGGCCCGAGGCGACCGACAGGCCGGTGAGGCCCTGCAGGGCGCCCATCGCCGAGCCGCGGCGCTCGGGTGGGAAGGCCGCGCCGACGAGCGCGACCGCCAGCGGCATCACGAACGCGGCGCCCGCGCCCTGGATGGCGCGCGCGGCGATCAGCGTCCCGGTGTCCGGCGCGAGCGCGCAGGCGGCCGAGGCGAGGCTGAACGCGAGCAGGCCGGCGGCGAACGTGCGGCGCCGGCCGTAGCGGTCGCCGAAGGCGGCCGCGGGGAGCATGAGCACGGCGAAGGTCAGGTTGTAGGCGTTGACGGTCCACTCGAGCTGCTCGACGGAGGCGCCGAGGTCGTGGCGGATCGTGGTGAGCGCGGTCGAGACGACGAGCGTGTCGAGCGCGACCATGAAGGAGGCGACGGCGGCGAGGCCGAGGACCCAGCGCTGGGTGCGGGTGTCGGAGGTCATGCGGGGTTGGACGGGGGCCCGCGCGCAAGGTCACCGATGAGTTCTCGCGCGGGCGGTCGTCCAACCTCCCATGAGCACGAGCGGCGTGGCGACGACGACGGCGGGCGACGAGCGGGCGCTGGTCGCCGCGGCCCAGGCGGGCGACGAGCGGGCGTTCCGCGCGCTGGTCGAGCCCTACCGGCGGACGCTGGAGATCCACTGCTACCGGATGCTCGGCTCGCGCTGGGACGCCGAGGACCTCGTGCAGGAGACGCTGCTGCGGGCCTGGCGCTCGCTGGACCGCTTCGAGCGCCGGGCGTCGGTGACGACGTGGCTGTACCGGATCGCCACCAACGCGTGCCTGGACGAGATCGAGCGCCGGCCGCGGCGGGCCGAGCCGATGGTGGACCCCTACCCGGACGACCGCGTCGAGGAGGCGCAGGCCTTCGCCGCCGGCGGCGCGGGCGCGGTCGCCGACCCCGCGGCGCGCTACGCGCTGCGCGAGGGCATGGAGCTCGCGCTGCTGACCGCGATCCAGCGGCTGCCCGGCCGTCAGCGCGCGGTCCTGATCCTGCGCGACGTGCTCGGCTGGACCGGCCCGGAGGTCGCCGACCTGCTCGAGACGACCGTCGCCGCGGTCAACGGCGCGCTGCAGCGCGCGCGGGCCACGGTCGAGGACATCGTCCCGGCGCGGTCGGTGTCCGGCGTGCGCAGCGCGGAGGACCGCGAGCTGCTGGAGAAGTACGTCGCGGCCTGGGAGCGCAAGGACATCGACGCGCTCGTCGCGCTGCTGCGCGCCGACGCGGTCCTGACGATGCCGCCGCGCGCGGCCGTGGTCGGGGCGGACGCGATCATCGCGTTCTTCGTGTCCAACTGCGGGGGCCTGGAGGGCATGCCGGCCTCGCCGGGCCGCGCCAACGGCCGCCCCGCCGTCCTGCTGCGCGAGCCCGACGGCGTGACGCCCCATCGCCTGCTGGTGCTCGAGCCGGCCGAGGACGGCGACGGCGCGATCGTGCAGATCCGCGCCTACCCCGAGCGCGACCTCGCGGCGTTCGCGCTCTAGCGCCGCCGCCGCCGCGCCTGCTCAGACGCGGTCGCGCACCTCGGTCGGCGCCGGGTCGGTGGCGAGGTAGGCGCGCAGGTTCGGCGGGTCGTAGCCGTGCTTCTCGCGGACCCGCCGCCAGGCGCTGGTCGCCGGGCTGCCGCGATCGGTCCCGATGAGCGTGCGCACGTTGGGCGCCACGAGGCGGTACTGGCCCTTGCGCGAATCGCTGAAGTCGGCCAGCGCGTCGGGCGAGACCTCCTGGCCGACGTGGCGCTTGTCGGGATCCGGCGCGCTGGTGGGCATGAACCAGCCGTCCTTGAACGCCAGCCCGGCCTGCGCGGCGCGCTCGGCCATCCACAGCAGCGGGATCTCCGCCAGCCCGGGCTGGCCGGGGCCGCCGCCGACGTCGCAGTGCACGCCGCTGAACCAGACCTGGTCGAGCGTCTGGTCGGCGGGACGCGGGTCCTGGCGGGTCCACAGCGTGGGGGCGAACGGCCCGCGGCGCTCGTCGATGGCCAGGGCATGGCACGCGGTCCGGACGTGCGCGCCGAGCCGGACGTCGTGGAAGGCCCACCGCTTGGTCAGCCACGGCAGGCGCAGCACGCCCGTCGGGATCCCGAGCGCGCCGACGGTGTCCCAGACGCCGACGAAGCGGATCGGCACGTCGTCGTAGGCGTACATGCGCCGGAAGACGCGCGCCTCGATGCCGCTCGGCCGGGTCGGCGCGTCGTGGTTGCGGTAGAGGCGGTAGGCGTCGTCGACGCGGTCGACATGCTCGGGCTGCAGGATCCCGCAGTTGCCGATCAGCCCCGCGATGCTGCGCGCCGTGAACGCGCCGCGGCTGAAGCCGAAGAGGTACAGGTCGTCGCCGGGCGCGTAGCACTTGGCCAGGAAGCGGTAGCAGTCGCGGATGTTGCGCGAGATGCCGATGCCGAACGCGCCGCCGCGCAGGTGCTCCAGCGGCCGCGTCCCGACGCCGGGCTCGTAGAAGAGCTTCTGCTCGCGGCCCTCCCCGTCGGCGTCGGGGACCGCCAGGGCGATCTTGGTGACGTTGGTCGGGGCGACCGTGCCGTGGCTGATCTGGTCCGGGCGGTTCCAGGTGCCGTCGCAGGCGATGACGATGGACTTGGTCGACATGCTGGCCTCGCCTTCACCGCCGCCGGCGCAGGAGCTTGCGCAGCCACTCGACGGCCGGCACCACCACGGCGGCGATCTTGGTGGTGATGACGCGCGCGGGCGCGTGGCGGCCGGGATCGAGCGAGCGCGAGACGACGGCGCTCGGCTCGTCGTCGGTGAACACCACGCTGAGGCGGACGTCGTAGGTGCGCTCGGGGCTCACGGTCGCCTCGCTCACCATGAGCGTCCCGGTCGCCGGGCGGCCGCGGACGTCGAAGGTGAACGTGCGCGGCGGCGTGCCCGGCTCGTCGCGGGAGTTGACGTTGGCGAGGATCGTGGCGACCGGCTTGGGCGCGCGGCGCAGGTCGTAGTGGATGCGCAGGTGCTCGCCCTGGCGCTCGACGGCGAAGTCCGCGCCGGGGATCGGGTCCTTGTGGTCGCGCGTGTCGGCGGCGTCGGCGAACAGCCCGTGGGGGTCGGTCCACTGCGCATGGTGGCCGGGCCCGTCCGGGCTGGGGTCCTCGGCCTTGTTGCGCCCCTCGGTGTCGCCCCAGCGGCCGGGCCAGCGGACCCACGGGTGGTCGGCGGCGTCGTCGGCGAGCAGCAGCGTGGAGGGCGGCGAGCGGCGGGCGCCGTCGCAGATGTCGGCCCAGACCTCGGTCTCGAAGAGGCCGGTGCGGAAGTAGGAGGCGTGCGAGCCGCGGGCGACGAAGACGAGCGCCGCGTCGGGGTTGTCAGGGTCCTTGTGGACCTGGTCCCACGGGCGCCGCTCGGCCTGCCGGTGCTGGGCGTAGACCGCGTAGTCGGGCTGCGCCGCGGCGGGGTCGTCGCCGTCGAGGCGCAGCTGGACCATCTCCCAGTCGCCCTCGTGGAGGCCGACGTTCGCCGCCAGCCGGTAGTCGTTGTAGAAGTACCAGAGCCAGTACTGCAGCCAGAGGTCGCCGCGGGAGTCGCGCTGCGCGTGGGCGACCATGTGGTTCTTGAGGTCCGGATGGGCCTCGCGCAGCGCCACGTACTGGGTCCGGTAGTCCTTGCCGCAGATGGCGAGGCGGTCGTCGGCGCGGCCGTGCTCGTCCAGGACGTCCAGGCGCAGCGTGTTGTCATCGGTGCGGGCGAGGACGGTGCCGTCGGCACGGCGCAGCTCGTTGCCCGGGTTGACCACCATCTGCGCCGGGTGATCGGCGAAGTACGCCTCCTGGGAGTCGTAGACCAGCACGGGCCGGAAGCGGTGCAGGAGGCGCTCGTGCTCGGCCATGGCGAGCGCCAGCCTCCCACTTCGCGGCGCTGAGCGCTAGTCGTAGTTGCGGATCACCCGCACGTTGAGGGCGAGCATCAGCAGGCCGGCGAGCGCGACGACGAGGAAGCCCGGCCAGATCTTGCTCCACACGAGGTCCTGGAGGATCAGCGAGCGCAGCGTCTCCATGATGTAGGTGACGGGGTTCAGCGACGCGGCGATCTCCATCGGGCGCGTGAGCATGTCGCGCGGGACGAAGTTCGGGGTCAGGAACAGCAGCGGGAAGAACACCAGGCCGCCGGAGTTCGTCGCCGCCGCGCTGCGGGTGGTCAGCGCGATGAGCTGCATGAACCCGACGTAGACGACGGCCCACAGCGCGGTGACGCCGACGAGCAGGACGAAGCCGACCGGGCCGGAGGCGATCCGGATGCCGAAGATCATC
The DNA here is from genome assembly GCA_025964295.1 of Conexibacter sp. The sequence continues at coordinate 15,083 of JAOPZD010000554.1, read as the reverse complement.
GCCAGCACGACGATGGCGGTCGCGATGATGGTGCCCTTGACGAGCTCGGCGACGAGCCGACCGAGGACGATCGCGACGCGCGAGACGGGCGCCGCCCGGAGCTTGTCGAAGTAGCCGTCCTCGATGTCCTCGACGAGGAACAGCGCGGCGGTGCCGAACGAGGCGGCCAGCAGGAGCGAGGACGGCAGCTGGAACGCGCCGTAGCCCTGACCATGCAGGAAGCCGGTGGAGGAGGAGGGGAAGATCTTGCCCGCCTGGCCGACGTTGACGACGAGGAAGAACAAGGGGATGAAGAGGGTCGGGACGAGCGCCTCGGGCGTCCGCCAGGCCTCGGTGAGCGCGCGGCGGCCGAGGACCAGGGTCTGGGTCATGCGGAGACCTCCTGCACGTCGCCCTCGACGCGGCTGCGGGTGCGGCCGGTGGCGTCGAGGAAGACGTCGTCGAGGGTGGGGGACTCGGGGAGTTGCCGGCGTTCTTGCAGCTCGTCCTTGAGCTGCGCCGGGGTCCCCTCGCGCACGATGCGGCCGCCGTCGATGATCGCGAGGCGGTCGCAGAGCTGGTCGGCCTCTTCCAGGTACTGCGTCGTGAGGAAGACCGTCGTCCCGCGCTGGTTGATGCGGCGGACCTCGTCCCAGACCGTCAGGCGGCTGGCGGGGTCCAGGCCGGTGGTCGGCTCGTCGAGGAACAGCACCGCGGGCTCGTGCACGAGCGCGGAGGCGAGGTCCAGGCGGCGCTTCATGCCGCCCGAGTAGCCCTTGATGCGGCGGTCGGCGGCGTCCTGGAGCTCCATAAGCGTGAGGAGCTCGTCGGCGCGGTCGGCGGCCTGGCTGGCGTCGAGGCCGAACAGCCGCCCCTGCAGCACGAGCAGCTCGCGGCCCGTCTGGCGCGGATCGAGGCCGGCCTCCTGGAGGGCGACACCGATCTTGCGGCGGGCCTCGTCGGGCTGCTCGGCGACGTCGACGCCGGCGACGTGCGCCCTGCCGCTCGTGATCGTCAGCAGCGTCGTGAGCATCCTGACCGTCGTGGACTTCCCGGCGCCGTTGGGCCCGAGGAACCCGAACACCTCGCCGGCGGCGACGCGGAGGTCGACGCCCCGGACGGCCTCGACCGTCCCGCTGCGGCTCTTGTAGGTCTTGATCAGCGCCTCGGCGCGGACGGCGACGCCGCCATCGTTGGACTGCTCCTGTTGGTGCACGGCAGCTAGGACACCACATCGACGGCGAACTCATCGGCGGGCGGGCGACAAGAGCAGGATGCGAGAAACCGGGCCGGTCGCGTACCCCGTTGACAGCGGCACGCGATAGGCGCATAGTCGATTGCTCCAGTCTCTCTCAGCAACGGAGTTCGCTCTGGAATGCTGAGCGGCGCGTGTGGTCCCTTTCCCGCGCCGCGACACCCGTTAGGAGCGCTCAGATGAGCACGTACCGTGCACGTCGCAGCATGCTCGCGATCGTCGCCGCCGTGGCCGGGCTCGCCCTGTCTGCGCCGGCGCGCGCGGACACCGTCACGCAGTGGAACGAGATCGGCGCCAACGCGCTGATCCGCGACTCCGGGCAGGGGGCGGTCGGCATCGCGCAGCTGGCGATGGTCCACGGCGCCATGTACGACGCCGTCAACGCGATCGACCGCGGCTACCAGCCCTACCTGGTCGCGCCGCGGGCGAGGCGCTGGTACTCGCAGGACTCCGCGGCGGCCACCGCCGCCTACCGCGTGCTGATCGACAGCCGGCCGCCGGTCGTCCCGCCCGCGCAGCTCCCCGCCCTGGTGGCGTCGCTGCAGCCGCTCTACGCCGCGTCGCTGGCCGCGATCCCCGACGGTCGCGCCAAGGTGGGCGGCATCGCGACCGGCAACGCCGCCGCCGACGCGATGATCGCCGCGCGGACCGGCGACGGTCGCTTCGGGCCCTTCCGATTCACGGCGGGCACGGAGATCGGCCAGTGGCGTCCGGAGCCGCCGGCCTTCGTCAGCGACCCCGGCGCGTGGCTCAAGGACGTCAAGCCGTTCCTGATCGGCGACGGATCGCGGTTCGCCGCCCGGCCGCCGCACGCGCTCGCGAGCCGGCGCTACGCCCGGGACTACGACGAGGTCAAGGCCCTGGGCGCGCTGGACAGCACGGTCCGGACCCCGGACCAGACCGTCGCGGGGCGCTTCTGGGGCGCGGCGAACGCCGCCGGCACGTGGAGCGCCCTGTTCCGCGCGATCGCCGACGGCCACCCGGCCTCGCTGGCCGACCATGCCCGGCTGTTCGCCCGGCTCTACACGACGTCGGCCGACGCGCTGATCACCGTCTGGAACGACAAGGCCCGCTGGTCCTTCTGGCGGCCGATCACCGCGATCCACCAGGGCGACCAGGACGGCAACCCGGCCACGGCGGGGGATCCGGGCTGGATGCCGCTCGTCGCGACGCCGCCTTATCCCGAGCACTCGTCGGGCCTGTCGGCGTTCGCGCTCGCGGCCACCACGACGCTGGAGGACTTCTACGGCACGGACGCGGCGACGTTCGGCACGACCAACGCCGCCGGCATCGCGCGCAGCTTCACGTCGTTCTCGCAGGCCGGCAACGAGATCATCGACGCGCGGGTGTGGGCCGGGATCCACTTCCGGTTCGCCGACGAAGAGGGCGGCAGGATCGGCGAGCAGGTGGCGCGGTACGCGGCGCACCGCTTCTTCGGGCCCGCGGGCCGGGAGGGCCACGACGACGGCTGAGGGCTCGCGGGGGTTGAAGCGGTCCGGTGAGACGTGCCGGGGGTTGACGCCGGCGACCCGTCGGTGGTAGCCCTAAAGGCCGACGGTTCGAGGCTGAACCGCCCGGCACGTCCCACCAACACCTGCGCGACGTCCCGGTTCGGGGGCGCAGGACGACGACGCGCGGGCCTCACATCGGAGGTACCTGATGAAGCGCAGCACAGCCGTGCTCGCGATCTCCGCGGTGGTCACCGCCACCGCGCTCGGCGCTGCTCCGGCAGCGCCCGCCGCACCGCCGCCCGGTTCGGTGACGACCGTCGTCTCGGGGCTCAACGCCCCGCGCGGCATCGCCTTCGACCGGCAGGGCAGCGCCTACGTGGCCGAGTCCGGCCAATGGCTCGGCACGATCGGCCCCCAGGGCCCGACCGGCGAAGGCGTCACCACCACCGGCGCCGTCAGCCGGTACTCCTGGCCGCTGGGCGGCTCGCCGGTGTGGCGCACGCCGCTCACGTCGCTGTACGACAGCGAGAACGGGCCCGAGGTCCTCGGACCCGAAGGCGTGGCCGTGGCCGGCAAGGACTGCAAGGACCACCGCCGCGACGGCGGCGACGACAGCAGCGCGGCGCGGGTCGCGCGCGGCCACGGGCACGGCACCGGCGGCCGCGACGACTGCGGCGTGCTGACGATCATGAGCGAGTCCCGCGCCGGCTTCGCCGCAGGCCATCCCGGCCAGCCCGTCCCGCAGCAGCTCGGCCAGCTCCTGCGGCTGGACCGCCGCACCGGGGCCGTCGGCCAGGATCTCAGCGACGTCGGCGACCAGCAGTACGCCTTCACCGGCGCGCACCCGGAGCTCGATCCCGGCGGCCAGTACCCCGACGCCAACCCGTACGGCGTGCTCGTCACGCGCCACCACACCTACGTGGCCGACGCGGGGGCCAACACGGTGAGCGAGATCGAGCGCGACGGGACCACCCGGATCATCGCCTACATCCCGAACGACCCGGTCAGCGATTCCACGCCGACGTGCATCGCCCAGGGTCCCGATGGGGCGCTCTACGTCGGGACGCTCGACTTCCTGCTCAACAGCGACCTGTCGACGACGCCGCCGGGCATCGGGGAGAACCCCGGCCACTCCGACGTGTGGCGCATCGACCCGCGGACCCACGAGGACTACCTCCACGCCGCGCACGTGTGGGCGTCCGGGCTGACGACGGTCACCGCCTGCACGTTCGACGAGCGGGGGAACTTCTGGGCGACCGAGATGTTCCAGCCCAACGCCGGCGGGGCGCCGGGCGACCTGGCCCGCATCGCGTTCGGGAGCCCGGGCACCATCGACCGCGTGGGCGGCGGTTCGCTGCCGTTGCCGGGCGGCGTCGCGCAGGGCCCGGATGGCGCCCTGTACGTGACGGTCGGCTCGGCCGACGTGACCCCGAACGCCGGCGCGGTGGCCCGCGTCGCGCTCGGCGATTGAGGTGACGGCACGGCCCCGGTGCGCCACCGACGTCGGTGGCGCACCGGACCGGCCGGGCGTAGGCTGACGGCGCTGTGCTCGGTGTCCTCGCCCTCCCAGCGGCAGTGCTTGCGCTCGCGTCGTTCCAGTCGACGACCACGCCGCTGTCGGCGCCGGTCCGGACCGAGCTGCGGACCGAAGGGTTCTGGCACCAGGGCTGCCCCGTCGCGCTGTCGGACCTGCGCGTGCTGACCGTCTCGCACTGGGGCTTCGACGGGCGCGCCCACACCGGCCGCCTGATCGTCAACCGCAGCGCCGCGGGCCCGCTGGCGCGCGCGTTCCGCCAGCTCTACGGCCTGCACTTCCCGATCCGCCACCTGCGCCTCGCCGACGTCTACGGACCGGTCCGCGACCGCCCGCGCGACAACGATCCCAGCGGCTCGTTCGACTGCCGGCAGGCCGTCCCATCACCCTGCACGGGCGGCACCGGGACAGGCACCTGGTCCATGCACGCCTACGGCCTCGCCGTCGACCTCAACCCGGTCGAGAACCCCTACGTCGGCTGCGGCCAGAGCCGCGACCCCACAGCCCAGCGCTACCGCAACCGCTCGCGCCACCGCCGCGGCATGGTCACCGCGCGCGTGGTGCAAGCGTTCCGGTCCGTCGGCTGGGGCTGGGGCGGCGCGTGGACGGGGAACACGAAGGACTACATGCACTTCTCGTCGACGGGGCACTGAGGGCTGCAGGAGGCGCGGCGCAAGCACCGGCCTTCAGACAGTCCCCCACTCGGAACCGAAGCTAGAACCTTCGGACTAAGAGAGGCCCCGAGGCAGCGGAAGTACGGTCAAGAAGCGGGTTGCTGGTATCGCGGGGAGCGGTTCCGTGGGGGTTGTTTGGTGAGTTGGGGACATGGTTCCGGACACGCCAACCATGGCAGGGTGCGACTGCATCTCATGGCAAGGGAGCCTGTCCATGCGGCGATTTAGCCGGCCCGCGCTTGGCTCTGAAGCTCTCGGATCAGCTTGAGATCGCTTTCGACATCCACGTCGAGACCTCCGCCGTGAGGGTCCTGCGCCTGTCCGGGGAAGAAGCGCAGTGCTAGTGCGGCCTGCACTTGTTGACGCAAGTCGTCTGGAAGGTTTCCGAGATAGGGACGCGCGGTGCGAATCTGGAGCTCGATGTGAGTCCAGCTTCGTGCGTCCCGTCTCTCCTCTGTCCCCAACCGGTTCAGATACGCGGCCATCGCCAAGAGAGGTAGGCTGATCGCCGCCTTCGAGAGCACCGTGGACACGTCGTGGCTCCGAGCAAGGCCGACTAGGACAAACGCGGCGGCGAGCACGATGGCAGCAGCACTGACGACCAGCGTTGCAATAGTCCAGCGGCGCGCCCGCTCTGTGGCGGCTTTGGCTCGCCCTGCATAGTCCGCCGCAAGATTGTTGGCGGCGACATTCTGGACGAGCGCAGTGGTTTCACCTACGAGTGCGCGTACTCGGTCCCGCTCCGCAGCAATGGAGGTTTCGTGATCCGCAATCGCAGAGAGCGCCTGCGCGCGCGCCTCCGCAACTCCGCGCAGATCAGCGTCAACCCGTTGTTGGCTCTGTGCGATGTCGGCGGCCAGGGACTCCCACTGCGAATCAGTCTGCGCAGGGGTCCGGACAGCTGTATCGGTCAACATTTGAACGGCCCGATCCGTCTCTCCTTGCTGGGCGAGTTGCTGTGCTTGGGCCACAGGGTCGACGGTCCAGCCGGCGGCGACCGCTGCCTTCATGAACTCCACCATGTACTGCCGCAGCGCTGGATCGTTCTGGCTCCAACCCACATAGTTCGCCGCGATCATCCCTGGCGCAATGGGACCTCGGGCCGCTTTGCGCGCGTACTCCACACCTTGTACGGCCTGCCCTGCCTGCCCCATGAACCATGTCGCGAGCGCTACGCCGATCGGCTTGCCGGCATCGGCGAGCGGCCGGATCAGTTCCACCGCCGCTGGCCACTGCCCCTGCGCCGTCTGTTGCAACGCGGAAACGATCGTTTGCCGTTCCGCGTCTGTTAGCTGCTCAGCATCGCTCACGGCCGCACTCTGCCAGACACCACGGACGCACGATCGAGACGACGACGCCGCGGTGGAACGCAAATGAGACGCCTACGACGCCCCGTGCGGAACAGGTAGAGCCAATGCGGTGGCAACCAACCGCGCATCTTCTGGGCGTGCCGCGTAGCGCGGTCCCGTGCGTTGAGGGAGCGGAACGCTCGTCGCTGCCCCTCCCGCAAAAATCCCTTCGGGGACGTCCCATCACCGACCCGCTCAAGGCGTCAAGCGTGCGATGACCGGCAAGAGCCGGAATGACGCCCTGCCCGAAGCGGCCTGGACCTTCGTCGGCATCGACGCCTGCCCGTGGGCGCTGGCCGCCTGCGATGGCCCACGCGTCTCGGGACGGGCCAGCGTCTCGGCGACCTGCGGCACCATCGGCACGGAGCGGAGCTTGCCGCTCTCGGCCCGGTGTTCGGGCCGGCGCTGTTGGAGGACATCACCGCGCCGCCCATCGAGACACGCCACGCGTCGCTGACGACCGCGCGCGCACGCGCAACAAGCAGTGAAGTCGACCGCGCGATCAGCTCGCCCCGGCGTAGGCGCCGCGACAGGTCAACCTCGACGTGTTCAACCCGGGGAAGACCGGGTTGCGCTGCAAGCCGAACCGCTCTGAGCGCCGACACCGGTCGTGGCCATCCCCGGCAGCGTCTCCATGCGCCTGGGCGAGGACTTCGAAGAGCAACGCTTCGGCGCCTCGACGATTGGAGAACCGTCGTCAGAGCGACCGGGATGACTCCACGCCGGCGCAATCTTCTTCTGCACCGGCGGCCCCGATCTGGCAGCCGGTGCGTCGCGTACCAAGCAGATCCGCTCTTCCGACTGACGCCGGAACAGAGACGACCGGCAACCGAGCCGGACGGCGCCTGAGCATGGCACTACAACGAAGAAAACCCGGCAGATGCCGGGCTTCTCGTCATGCCCCCACTAGGAATCGAACCTAGAACCTTCGGATTAAGAGTGGCCCCGAAGCAGCGGAAGTACGGTCAAGAAGCGGGGAGAGCGTAGCGGGTGGAGCGGTTGCGCGGGGGTTGTTTTGGGGGTTCGGGGACACGTCCCGGGACACGGCAGCGTCCGCGCTACCCGATAAGCGCCGTGGCGTCGAGCGTCGGCGCAGTCCACCCGCCTGCGATCCGCTGGTGGAGCTGGATTGCAGTCGACTCTGTCAGCCCAGACAGAAGATCGGTCACGACGCGTGCGCGGAACCATGACTCGTTGGGTCCATCGTTCAGCACCCTCCGGGCGCCCGGCGGAAACACGCGGCGATCACCGCCCGCCTCGGTCGATGCCTCGCTCGCTTCGAAGTAGAAGTCGAACAGATCCTCGATCACGCGCTGCTGCCCGTGCTGCACCACAGCCAACCCGGGGCGCAGGATCACAAAGACGCGCACCAGCAGTTTCAGAGCGGCCACCTCACGCTCAATCTCAGGCTCGACCTTGACCCTGACCTTTCCTGAGGCCTGGTCGTCCTCGATCGTGAACGCGCTCAGGTACCGCGTGATCAAGTCGGAACCGAAATGCCGCATCTCTCTGCGTCGGTCTCGAGTGTGAGAGAAAGCACCACTCGGACCGTAACCCGCCGCCGCGTTCTGCACCGCGTCCACAAGCTCTTGCATCGGATACTGCGGCCACGACTTAGGATCTGCCGCCTCTGCCTGAGCAAACGCCTCCTGCATCTGCTTGAAAGCATCGTCCTGCGGATCGCCGAGTCGGTCCAGCGGAATGAGCCCCGCCCGGTAGAAGTCGTCGACATCGTGCACGGCGTAGGTGAGATCGTCAGCCCACTCCATGATCAAGGCCTCAAGACAGGGCTCTGGCACGGAACGGTCCTGCTCGTGCTCTCCGTCTGCTCGTGCGAAGTCGAACGAGTCACGATCGCTGAGGTAGTACCCCCACTTGCGCTCGCGCTTGTCTAGGGGATCTGAGGTGCGCCACTTCCACGGGTACTTAAGGAGCCCGTCCAACGTCTGACGCGTCAGGTTCATCCCGCTGCCCGAGGCGCGCTGCGCGAGGCGCGTGACGATACGAAAGCTCTGCGCGTTTCCCTCGAACCCGCCGTCATCTCCCACGTGGGCTCGCGCTTTGTTGTTGAGCACTTCCTCAGCGATATGCCCGAAGGGCGGATGCCCGAGGTCGTGGCCGAGGCAGCTAGCCTCGACACAGTCGGGGTCGAGCGACCTGACCAAGTCCAGGGCGTTACCCGACAGTCCGCCGTGTTCAGCTATCGCGAGAAGACGCTCAGCGTTTCTGCGCCCCACCTGCGCGACCTTCAGCGAGTGGCTCAGGCGGTTGTGGAACGTATGCCCGGATTCAGGGGCGGTGACCTGGGTGACATACGCCAGTCGCTGAAACGCCGCGCTGTAAATCACCCGATCCCGATCGTGCTGACCTCGAGTCCGGAAGTCCCGGTGCCAGACGTCGACGTCTCCGCCGTCAGGATCGGCAGGGTCGGCCTGCCGGAGTTGAAGAGCCGCTACCTGGTCAGCGGTTCGCGGCGCTAGAAGCTTGTCCACACGGTGAGCCTACTGGCGCAACTGGACGCGCAGGTCGCTGCGACGCTGCTCCAACTTCCCTTCCGCCACGAGCGCGCGGAGCGCCAGCCCCATCACGCCGCTGCTCCATCCGTTCCGGGCCCGGACCTTGAGCTCTCGCGCACTCCACCACCGGTCCTCCTCGGTGCGGGCAACCTCCAGCAGCTTCTCTCGAGCCTCTTCGATCTCTTGATCCAGCACGCGATCTGTCGCGTCAACACTCATCGTCATCTCCATCAGTGTCGCGCACGCTACGCGGCGCACATGAGGACTTCTAGCTCGTCTGTTCGGGACCGACCAAACAGCGAGAAAAGAGTCCGAGGCGACCTTTTGATCCCGTGCGCAGGCTTTGATTGCTGATCAGAAGTGTGTCCGAGACACCGGACAGCATCAAAACCTCGCCCTCTGCCGCCTCTTCCGGCTTTCAATCTCGCCGACCAGACCTTATGGTCAACATCAAATGTCCGGGTCGTCTCCGCAGGACGATTGGCTCTACCCCGCGTTTCGACGCCGATTGGCACAGGCTCTACTGGAGGCGTCTGAGCCGTTGAGTGGTGCCGCGCTCGGCGAGCAACTCGGAACCCCGGCCCCAAACGTCAACCGACACCTTGTCGAGCTAGCCGCAGAACAGCTGGTCACGAAGCGATTTCTGGATCCGGACGAGACTCCGTCGATCGGCCGACCTTCCAGATTCTGGATCCTGGACGACCGTCAGCGTGAACTCGCCGAGCGTTCCCTACGCAACCCCCCGGCGACGCCTCGCCGACGGCCCGCCTCTGGCACCGCTAGCGACGCTCGCCGCGTCGGCGCGTCACGACAACCGCAACGCGCAACCGGACCGCGCCATGAGACAAGCCCCGAGTCTGCCGGTACACCAGTGAGCCGACCGCAGCGGAACGAAGAGCTCGTAATCGCGGACGTCGGCGGACCCCGAGCGGCGGACCTTATGGCGGTCCTCGCCCAAGGCGAGCAGGCTGCGAAGGCAAGTTGGACAGCGTTGTGCGGTGACGAGCTGGTCTTCGCCTTCGGCGGAGTGGATCCCGTGCCGGCCGCGCTTCGCATGTTGACCTTTCTGCACAAGGCTGAGGTCCCAGTGCGGCGGGCTACGGTCTCCAAAGTCTGGCCACCGGGCAGGTTTCCAAACTAGAAGGCCCCGGCCGGGCCCGGCGACTACCGGGACTCTCCAACGCCGCGATCCGCGGTCAGTTGATCGAGCGCCTGCGCGGCGATCCGGTCGGCGCGGATCGCGGCCTCGATCTCGGCGACAGTGGCAGTGGCACCCGCCGCGACGCTGGCGTCGAGGCGGTCGATATTTGTGTGGCCTAGATCGCAGCGGCGAGCGCGGAGTTGTTGGACAAGCCCTACGGTCAACCGCACATCGACTGAGGGCGGCGGAGTGTCGGGCCGGCGCCAGCCGATCGCATCCAGGACGGCGAAGGCGTCGCGATAGATGACCGAGAGGGCGTGTTGGGCCTCGGGGCCGAAGAGGAGGATGTCCTCGTAGTAGTGGTGGTTGGCCTCCAGGACGATGAGGGTCTGGTGGCGGAGGATGTCGGCCGTGGACGGGTCGACGGCGACGACGCGGGCGTCGTTACGCTGCGGGGTGCTCATGGAGTTACAGCTCCTTGGGCCATGCCCCCGGCCGTTTGCGCGGCGCGGGGGCGCTTTGTTAAGGGTGTTGGTTCAGCGGTGGATGGTACTGCTCGTCGTTGAGCGCTGGCAAGTGGCAAGCCAGCTCTCGACGTCCTTCCGGTGGAAGCGTCGATGGCGCCCCACAGGGATCGAGGGCAACGGATTCTCCCGCCGTCGTGCGTACTCGTAGACGCTAGATCGCGGAACCGCCAAGAGATCGGCGACGTCGTCCGCTGTGAGAAGGCGTTGATCCAAGGACAACAAGTTGCGTTCGGTCATCTCTAGATGGGCGAGACTGGATTGACCTTCCGGCACCGCCTGCCGCTCGCCCCGCAGTTTGGAACTCCCTGACCCGGAGTGAGGCCGACCACCCGCTCTCACCATCGCTACGAAGTACATGGTGTGAGCGGGTGGTCGGGCTCGCGGAGGGGCTGGGAACCCATTGGCTGCGGGGCGAGCGGCAGGCCAGCCCGATCCACGGTGGATCGGGGTGCTGATCGAGTAGGACCAGGTGTGCCGAGGCACGCCGGGAGCGGTTGCGCTGCCTCTACGCCGCTTCCCCTCGGTGCCCCGGACCACCTTGCGTGGACCAGTCCGGCATCGAGCTGGGTGCCAGCACCGTCGGTGGGGCGATCTCGAACGCGGCGGCGATGAGCCGAGCGTCCTCGGGGCGGGGCACGTAGTGCAAGTACCGCATCGTCGTTGCGACGTCGGCGTGGCCCATCCACTCCTTGACGCGCAAGATGTCCGCCTTGGCGATCGCGCGGGTGCCGAAGGTGTGGCGGAGGTCGTGGAAGCGGAGGGAGCGGAGGCCCGCTCGTTCGAGGGCGAGCTTGTAGCGGCGGCGCAAGGCGCTCCCGTCGAGGTAGCCGCCGCCCTCGCCGAGGAACACGAGCGCGTCATCGGTCGCGGCGCGGCCGAGGCGCGCGAGCGCCTCGGCGACCTGGGGCGCCATCGGGACGGAGCGGAGCTTGCCGCTCTTCGGCGTGGTGAGCGCGCCGGCGGCGTAGGACGCTCGCACGCGGATCACGCACCCGGCGAAGTCGACGTCCCGCCAGCGGAGCGCGATGAGCTCACCGCGGCGCAGTCCGGTGAAGGCGGCGGTGAGGTAGATCGCCGCGTCCTGCTCGGACTCCGCGGCCCGAACCAACGCCATGACCTCCTCCGGCGAGAACACGTCGAGGTTGACCTGTCGCGGCTCGCGCATGCGCTCGATCTCCAGGACGGGATTGCGCTGGAGCCCGAAGCGCTTCTGCCCGCGGCGGAAGATCCCGTTGAGGATCGTCAGCTGCTTGTTGCGCGTGCGGGCCGAGGTGCTGAGCGACGCGCGCCACGCCTCGATCGCCGGGGCGGTGATGTCATCCAACAACAGCGGCCCGAAGACCGGTACGAGCACGCGCTCGACCGTGTGCCGGTAGTCGACCATCGTCGACGGCTTGCACGCGCGGTCCTCGACGCAGTAGCGGAGCCACTCGGAAGAGGCGCGCTCGAACGTCACGCCGGTTCGGACCATCCCGGGCAACGTCCCGGCGTGGGCCTGAGCGAGGACGTCGGCCAGCCACGCCTCGGCGCCGCGGCGATTCACAAAGCCATCGTCCGGACGACCCGGCCGCGTCCACGCCGGCGCGACCTTCTTCTGGACCTGCCGACCGTCCGGCAATCGATATTTGGCGTACCAGACGGGACCGGCAGCCCGATCCACGCGGAACACATGCCCGCTGATCGAACGGGCTCGCTCCAACTGGAAGTACGACACCAACAACCACCCTCTCGGGACATATCCGGGACATATCCGCTACTTCAGGGATGGCGCGAGAACGAAAGAAACCCGGCAAACGCCGGGCTTCTCGTCATGCCCCCACTAGGAATCGAACCTAGAACCTTCGGATTAAGAGTCCGCTGCTCTGCCAGTTGAGCTATAGGGGCGAGGCCGGACAGGATAGCGAGGAGGGCGTGTTCAGCGCCTCCTCGCGACCGTCTACGAGGAGGGTGTCGTGGTGGTCGTCGCGCCCGTGGTCGACGTGCCGGTGCCGAGGCTCGCGGAGGCTTGGGTGCGGGCCGATTGCAGGATCGCCTTGATCTGCTCGCGGTTGTCCTTGGGCGTCAGCTCGAGGGCCTTCTTGGAGGCGAGCTCGGCCTTGCGGGTCTGGCCGGCCTGGTAGGCCAAGGTGGCGAGCTGGACGTAGAGCGCGTCGGTGGGCGTGCGGCTGTCGACGATGACCTCCTGCGCGGTCACCGCCTTGTCGGGCTCGTTCAACCCCGCCTGGCCGAAGGCCTGGACCATCAGGCTGGCGACCGTGTCGTCGGGCTTCTCGGTCAGCGTCAGGTACTTGTCCCAGGAGGTCTCGGCGGCGCGCAGGCCGTCCTTGCCCTCGTTGGTGAAGACGCCCTGGTTCTGGTCGAAGCCGTTGCCCGAGACGGCCTGCTGGAAGCGGACCTTCGTCAGCTCGGCCCATGCCTTGGGATCGGCGGGCTTGAGCTTGACGGTGCGCTCCGCGGCGGTGACGCGCTTCTTGAACGTGTCCGACACGCTCGTGGAGCCGCTGTTGGACTTGAACGCGTCCAGGAGGCCGCCGGAGGTCGCCCCGCCGACGCCGAACAGGACGAGGCCGCCACCCATCAGGATGGCGAGACCCAGGTAGATCCCCTGGACGAAGCGTCGGCGGCCGCGGCCGCGCAGGTCGAACAGCATGCGTATCAGTCTAGATCGTCGGGCGTGTGCGTAACTGCGCCATCGGACGGGTCTGCCGTACCGGCACTGACATCCCAGTCCTCGATCGCGTCCTCTTCGTCGTCCTCGTCGTCGGCCAGGAACCCGAACCGGGGCTCGCCGGTCGGCTGGAAGAGGCGCCCCAGCACGAGGCTGATCTCGTACAGGACGACCAGCGGCGCCATCGCGATGAGCATCGTGAACGGGTCGGGCGTCGGCGTCACCACCGCCGCCACGATCGCGAAGAGCAGCAGCGCATAGCCGCGGTAGGACCGCAGCTGCTTGACCGTCAGGATCCGCAGCCGCACGATCGCCAGCACCCCGACCGGAATCTGGAACAACACGCCCATCGCCGCCAGCAGCAGCGTGCAGAAGCGGTAGTAGTCCTTGGCCTGGACCAGGATGTCGAACGCGCCGTCGTTGTAGTTCTGCAGGAACGAGACGGCACGGGGCAGCGCCAGGAAGTAGCCGAAGACCACGCCGCTGATGAACAGCACCGGCACGAGCGACATCAGCGGCAGCGCCACCCGCCGCTCCTCGCGCGAGAACGCCGGCAGGATGAAGGCGTACAACTGCCACAGGATGAAGGGCAGCGCCAGCAGCAGCGCCGCGTAGCCGCTGACCGTGATCGTCGTCAGGAACGGCTCGGTCACGCCGAGCGTGACCGGCTGGCGGCCCGTCGAGGCCTTCGGGGTCAGCCGGGCGGCCGCGTCGGCCTGCGCCGCGGTGGCGGCGAGGGACTTCGCGGTCTGCACCGCCTGCGCGCGCGTCGCCGCGCTCACGCCGTCTGAGCCCGCGATCGCGCCGAGCGTCTTGGCCGACTGCGCCAGCGACGGCCCCGCCGCCTTGAGGTACTTGCCGAGCGCCTCGTCGAAGCAGCCCGAGCGCTCCAGCGCGCCGTTGGCCTTGTTGGGCTTCTTGCAGTCCACGCGATGGGCGTGGTCCAGCGGCTTGTTGATGATGTCGAGGATGCGGTCGTTCTGCCAGTAGCACAGGCTGAACGCCAGCACGAAGGCGACGATGCAGTGGATGATCCGCGTCCGCAGCTCGTCGAGGTGCTCGACGAGGCTGAGCCGATCCTCGTGGCCGACCGGCCGGATGGCAGGCAAGGGCTACCCGCCGGAGCGCGTGGCCGGCTCGTCGCGCCCGCCGGCGGGCGTGCGCGTCGCGTCGGGCGTGGGGTCGAGCACGTCGGCCTGCTGGGCCCGCGTGAGCTCCGGAGCGCCGGCCGCGGCGTCGCGCTCGTCGTCCTGCGCCTCGTCGTCGTCCTTGCCCTTGCCCTGGATGGAGTCCTTGAACTCGCGCATGCCGCCGCCGAGCTGCTTGCCGAGCTGCGGCAGGCGCTTGGGGCCGAAGACGAGCAGCACGATGACGAGGACGATGATGAGTTCTGGGATACCGATTCCCGGCATGGGACGAAGCCTCCGTAGGGGGTCTGCAGAGGGTAACGCGACGGACCCGCGATCGGTTCATTCCAGCGCGATATCCGCGTGCGGACGAATGGTCGATTCGAGGTTCAAGTTCGCCGAAGCCACAACCGATCACCGGATTGTCAGGCACCCACCTTTCCTCGAGCCGATGAGCCTCCACGATCCACGCCACTACGTCCGCCGCGTCGTCCTCCCCTCGGGCAAGACCATCGAGGTCGTCTACTTCGAGGACCAGCCGGCCGCCGGCGCCGCCCCCGTCGCCGCGACCCCGGTCCCGACCCGGGACGACGCCGCCACCGACCTGCACGTCTGCGGGTCCTGCGCCTCCAACCTGGTCTACCCGACCGAGTGGGAGGAGTCCGGCACGGTGCACTGGGAGGTCACGCTCCGCTGCCCCAACTGCGAGTGGGCCGGCACCGGCGTCTTCGAGCAGGACGTCGTCGAGCGCTTCGACGAGGAGCTCGACCGCGGCACCGAGGCGCTCGTCCGCGACCTCAAGCGCCTGGCGCACGCCAACATGGAGGACGAGATCGAGCGCTTCACCGTCGCGCTCACCGAG
>JAOPZD010000472.1 GCA_025964295.1 Conexibacter sp. | reverse complement strand
GGCGGTGCCGATTCCGCCTCGCCCGGCTCTCCGTCGGGCGGTGGTTCCGCGGTCAGGGGGACAGTCCCCACAGAGGCTGGTTCCGGTCGCGCGAGCGTTGACGGCACCGCCGCGTGGGCGGGTGGGGAGGGCGTCGCGGTCGGGACGGTCGTCGCTCCGCGGCGGCGCCGGCCGAGCAGGACGCCGCAGAGCAACGCCGCGCAGGCGACCGCGATGACGATCGGCAGCGCGGCCCCCGAGCCGCCGCCACCGCTGCCGCCGCCGCAACCACCGCTCGCCGCCTCCGGACGACGCTGCGCCGGCGGCGCCTGGCTCCCGGCCGGCAGCTTGAGCTGCGGTTGGCGCCCGTTCGCCGCCCGGCCGTCCAGCGGATAGGCCCGCCACAGCTCCTGCGCGTCGGGCTGGGTGCGCTGGGCGATCGCCGCCCCCGGCGCGCACGACCCCAGCGCCGAGAGCGCGAGTGCGAGCGTGCCCAGAACGGCGGCGGCGGTGCGCGTGCTGGCGTTCGAACGGCACATGGCAAGCGTCGAAGCCCTTCGGGAACGGGTCGTCGGTGAACGACTGTGACCTGTCCAAACCTACCCCGAAGTGCCCACCCGCAACAATGGACCTGCGCCCGGCGCGTCGATGCGCCAACGAAGCGGAACACGGATGCTCCACCTTCAGCGATCCTTCTGCGCTCAGCGCGCCTGCGCAAGCCCCGCCACGTCGGCCTCCACGCCCGTCGCCACCGCGATCGCCTCCGCCGTGATCGCCACGAGCCGGCGCAGCTCCTCCTCGGTGATCCCCAGCGGCGGCATCAGCACGATGACGTCGCCCAGCGGCCGGACGATCGCGCCCCGCTCGCGCGCCGCGAGCGTGACCTCGTGCCCCATCCGCGCCTCGAGCGGGAACGCCGTGAGCTCGATCCCCGTCATGGTCCCCAGGCGGCGGATCTCGGCGACCGTCGGCAGCGGCGCGACCACCTCCTCCAGCAGCTCTCCGAGCAACGCGATCTTCGGCGCCAGCGCGCCGAGCGTGTCCTCGTCCTCGAAGACCTTCAGCGTCGCGATCGCCACGGCGCACGCGAGCGGGTTGCCGGTGTAGGTGTGCCCGTGGAAGAACGTGCGGAACTGCTCGAACTCCCCGAGGAAGCCGGCGTAGATCCGCTCGGTCGCCAGCGTCGCGGCCAGCGGCAGGTAGCCGCCCGTCAGGCCCTTGGCGACGCTCATCAGGTCCGGGACCACGCCCTCGTGCTCGCAGGCGAACATCGTCCCGGTGCGCCCGAACCCCGTCGCGACCTCGTCGACGATCATCAGCACGTCGTACTTGTCGCACAGCTCCCGGACCGCCCGCAGGTAGCCCCGCGGATGCATGAGCATCCCCGCCGCGCCCTGCACCAGCGGCTCCATGATCAGCGCCGCGATCTCGCCGCCGCGCT
Source organism: Conexibacter sp. (assembly GCA_025964295.1). The sequence goes on along the minus strand of JAOPZD010000472.1, from coordinate 1,990 downwards.
CGGCGAAGACGCGCTCCAGCCCCGCGACGTCCCCGGCGCTCACCCGGATCCCGTCGAACAGCATCGGCCGGAAGAGCGTGTGGAACAGGTCGATCCCGCCGACCGACACCGACCCGATCGTGTCGCCGTGGTAGCTCATGTCCAAGTACACGAACTTGGTGCGCTGCTCGTCGCCCCGGATCTTGTGCCACTGGAACGCCATCTTCAGCGCGATCTCGTTGGCCGTCGACCCGTTGTCGGAGTAGAAGACCCGCGTGAGCTCGCGGTCGCCGCGCGGCGCCACGGCCAGCAGCCGCTGCGCGAGCTCGATCGCGGGCGGATGCGAGAGCCCCAGCAGCGTCGTGTGCGCCACGCGGTCCAGCTGCGCGCGCACCGCCGCGTCCAGCGCCGGATGGCGATGGCCGTGGACCGTGCACCACAGCGACGACACGCCGTCGAGGTAGGCGTTGCCGTCGGTGTCCCACAGCGTGCAGCCGTCGCCGCGCTCGATGATCGGCGCGTCCTCGGCGATCCACCCCTGCTGCTGGGTGAACGGGTGCCAGAGGACGTCGCGGTCGGCGGCGCGGAGGTCGGCGGTCGTCATGCCCCGAACCGTATGGGCCGCGACGGACGCCACCGCGTACGCTGACAGGCGTGGAGGACCGCCGTTCCGTTGCCCTGGTCGCCGCCGTCGTGGGCGCCGCCTCGCTGGGCGCCGAGATCGCCGCCGCGCGGCTGCTGGCGCCCTGGTTCGGCGCCTCGACGATCGTGTGGGCCAACACCATCGCCACCGTCCTGGTCGCCCTCAGCGGCGGCTACTGGGTCGGCGGGCGGCTGGCCGACCGGGACCCGACCTTCGCCGGGCTCTGCCGCCTGGTGCTGGTCGCCGCCGCGCTCATGGCCGCCGTCCCGTTCGTCGCGGGCCCCTTCCTGCGCGTGTCGGTCGACGCGCTGGACAGCGTCCAGGCCGGCGCCTTCGTCGGCTCGCTGCTCGCCGTCCTGATCCTGATCGCCGCACCCGTCCTCGTCCTCGGCTGCGTCGCGCCCTACGCGGTCAGGCTCAGCGTCGGGAGCCTCGACGAGGCCGGCCGCGTGTCGGGCAGGTTGTATGCCATCTCGACGATGGGCTCGCTCGTCGGCGTCTTCCTCAGCGCGCTCGTCCTGATCCCCTTCGCCGGCACCCGCCGCACGTTCCTGGCCTTCGCGCTCGCCCTCGGCCTCGTCGCGCTGCTCGGCCTGCGCCGCCGGCCCCTCGGAGCGCTCGCGCCCGCGCTGGTCGTCATCCTCATCGCGCTGCCGACCGGCGCCGTCAAGGCGACGACCGACGGCCGCGTGATCTGGGAGGGCGAGACCGACTACCAGTACGCGCGGGTCGTCGAGCGCCCCGGCGGCGAGCGCCAGCTCGAGCTCAACGAGGGCCTGGCGGTGCACTCCGTCTACCAGACCGGCCAGTGGCTGACCGACAACTACTGGGACGAGCCGCTGGTCCTGCCCTTCGCCGCCCGCGCCACGCCGCCGCGGTCGATCGCGATCCTCGGCAGCGCCGCCGGGACCGTCGCGCGCGCCTACGGCCACTTCTTCCCGGCCACGCGGATCGACGCGGTGGAGATCGACCCGCGGCTGACCCAGGTCGGCCGCGACCTCTTCGACCTCCACGCGCCCGACCTCCACACCCACGCCGCCGACGCGCGGCCGTGGCTGCGGGCGACCAAGCGGCGCTTCGACGTCATCTACGTCGACGCCTACCGCCAGCCCTACATCCCGTTCTACCTGGCGACCAAGGAGTTCTTCCGGCTCGTCGGAGCAGCGGCTGAACCCCGGCGGGATGGTGCTCGTCAACGTCGGCCACCTGGAGGAGTCTCAGCGCCTCGAGCAGGTGCTGTCGGCGACGATGGGCGCGGTCTTCGCGCACGTCGCGCGCGACCCCAGCGAGGCGGTCAACACGCAGTTGGCGGCCGCCGACGTCCCGCTCAGCGGCGCCCGCCTGGCCGCGGCGCGCGCCCGCGGCGGC
>JAOPZD010000392.1 GCA_025964295.1 Conexibacter sp. | reverse complement strand
ACCTTGTCGGCGCCCGCGTCGAGCACGGCCTGGGCGTCGGCGACCGAGCGGATCCCGCCACCGATCGTGAACGGGATGAACACGTTGTCGGCCGTGCGGCGCGCGAGGTCGACGATCGTCTCGCGCTGCTCGTGGGTGGCGGTGATGTCGAGGAAGATGACCTCGTCGGCGCCCTCGGCGTCGTAGCGCTCGGCCAGCTCGACCGGATCGCCCGCGTCGCGCAGCCCGACGAAGTTGGTGCCCTTGACGACGCGGCCGTTGTCGACGTCGAGGCAGGGGATGACGCGCTTGAGGTGCATCAGTCGCTGGCCGGCACCGGCCGGTAGGGCTTCTTGACCGCCTGCTCGCTCGTCTCGGGCTGCAGCGCCTGCTGGCCCTCGGCGATCGTGAAGCGCCCCTCGTAGAGCGCCTTGCCGGCGATGACGCCGCCGAGGTTGACCTGGCGCAGGTCGCGCAGCCCGCGCAGGTCGTCCAGCGAGCCGATGCCGCCGGAGTAGATGAAGCGCCCGCGCACGACCTTGGCGATCTTCTTGACCGCCTCGAAGTCGATGCCGCCGAGCATGCCGTCGCGGTCGACGTCGGTGTAGACGAACGAGCGCACGCCGCGGTTCTGCAGCCGCTCGATGACGGCCTCGGCCGGCATCTGGGTCGTCTCCTGCCAGCCCGACGTCGAGACGTGCCCGCCGCGGGTGTCGACCGAGACGATCGTGCGCTCGCGAAACGCGCCGAGGACGTCGTCGAGGAAGTCGATGTCGTTGAACGCCGCGGTGCCGAGGATCACGCGCTCGGCGCCGGCGCGCAGCGCGTCGCGGACGGCCGGCAGCGAGCGCAGCCCGCCGCCGTACTGGACGGGCACGTGCAGCTCGTGGGCGATCTGCTCCAGGTGGGCCAGGGACTTCGGCGAGCCGGTGCGCGCGCCGTCGAGGTCGACCACGTGCAGGAAGCGGGCGCCGGCCTCGACCCACGCCCGCGCCGCCGCCAGCGGCGAGTCCTCGTAGACGGTGACCTGGTTGAAGTCGCCCTTGATCAGCCGGACCGCCTTGCCGTCGCTGATGTCGATCGCCGGGTACAGGATCAAGCTGCCGTCGCCTCCACTGACGTACAGACCCGCACGAAGTTCGCCAGCAGGGCGATCCCGTCGCGCGAGGACTTCTCGGGATGGAACTGGGTGCCGAACACGTTCCCGCGGCCGACGACGGAGGCGAACTCGCTGCCGTAGTCGCTGATGCCGAGCGCGACGTCGTCGTCGAGGTCGATGCCGGGAACGAAGGAGTGCACGTGGTAGAACGGCGTCGGGTCCGGAAGGCCCTCGCTGAGCGCTGACGGGCGGGTCCAGCGCACCTCGTTCCAGCCGATGTGCGGAAGCTTCAGGCCGCGCGAGTCCAGGCGAACGATCTCGCCGGGGAGCAGGCCCAGGCCCGCGGTGTCGCCGAACTCGACCGAGCGCTCGAAGAGCAGCTGCATGCCCAGGCAGGCGCCGAGCACCGGCACGCCCGCGGCGGCGCGCTCGCGGACCAGCTCGGTCAGCCCGGTCGCGTCCAGCGCCTCCATCGCGCGGGCGAACGCGCCGACGCCCGGCACCACGAGCCCGTCGGTCGCCCGCAGCGCGTCGTGGTCGCTCGACAGCACGACGGTCGCCCCCGCCCGCTCCAGCGACTTCTGCATCGAGCGGCGGTTGCCCATGCCGTAGTCGACCAGGCCGAGGGTGGCGGTGGTCATGTCGTCAGCGTCCCCTTGGTGGACGGGACGCCCTTCTCGGTCGGGTCGATCGCGACGGCCTGGCGCAGCGCGCGGGCGAAGGCCTTGAACGCCGCCTCGATCATGTGATGGGCGTTGGTCCCCGACTCGACGGTGACGTGCAGCGTCAGCTTCGCCGCGTTGGAGACCGCGCGGAAGAACTCCTCGGTCAGCTCGTGGTCGAAGTTGCCGGTGCCGCCGGGCGGCAGCTCGGCCTCGAAGGCCAGGAACGGCCGGCCGGAGAGGTCGATCGAGACGCTCGCGCGCGCCTCGTCCATCGGGACCACGCTGTGGCCGTAGCGGCTGATGCCCACGCGGTCGCCCAGCGCCTGGTCCAGCGCCTGGCCGAAGACGATGCCGGTGTCCTCGACCGTGTGGTGCGCGCCGGTCTGCAGGTCGCCGGTGACGTCGACCTGGAGGTCGAGCCGGCCATGGCGGGCCAGCAGGTCGAGCATGTGGTCCAGGAAGCCGACGCCCGTCTCGCGGGTCCCGGCGCCCTCGCCGTCGAGGCCGAGCGTCAGGCGGACGTCGGTCTCCTTGGTCTGGCGGGCGATCTCGGCGGTGCGCGTCATCCCGGGGGATTCTCGCGCACCCGCATCGAGTCCGCGTGCCGGGTGAAGCCCTCGGCCTCGGCGATGGGCACGCCGGCCCGGGCCAGCGCGTCGGCGGCCGGGCCGATCCGGACCACGCTCACGCGCCGCCGGAACTGCCGCGTCGAGAGCCCGGAGGTGAAGCGCGCGGCGCCGCCGGTGGGCAGCGTGTGGTTGGAGCCGGCCACGTAGTCGCCGAACGCCGTGCCGCTCTCGCGGCCCACGAACACGCAGCCCGCGGAGCGCACGCGGTCGACCAGCGCCTCGGCCCCGGCGCCGACGAGCTCGAGGTGCTCGGGCGCGAAGGCCTCGGCCACGGCCAGCCCCTCGTCGAGGTCGGCGACGAGGACGACGGCCGCGGCGGCGTCGCTGCCGGGCTCGGCGGCCAGCCGCCCGCCGACGTCCTCGGCCAGGGCCTCGTCGTCGGTGACCAGCGCGACGACCGTGCCGACGCCGTGCTCGGCCTGGGCGACCAGGTCGGCCGCGACCAGCGCCGCGTCGGCGTCGCCGGAGGCGAGGATGAGCACGTCGCTGGGCCCCGCGAAGCTGTCGATCCCCACGTCGCCGGAGACCTGGCGCTTGGCCTCCTGGACGTAGAGCGAGCCGGGGCCGGCGATGACGTCGACCCGCGGGACCGACTCGGTCCCGTAGGCGAAGGCGGCAACCGCGTGGGCGCCGCCCATCCGCCAGACCTCGTCGGCGCCGCACAGCGCGGCGGCCGCCAGGATCACCGGATGGCCGCCGGGCGCGCAGACGACGACCTCGTCGACGCCGGCCGCGCGGGCGGTCACGACGCCCATGACGACCGTCGAGGGGTACGGGTTGCGGCCGCCCGGCGTGTAGATCGCGGCGCGGCGGACCGGGACCTCGCGGATCGTCACCGTCTGGCCCTCGGGCAGCGTGACCGCCGTGTCGTCGGCCAGCCCGGCCTCGGCGACCGCGCGCACGTTGGCGATCGCGACCTCCAGGCCGGCGCGCACGTCGGGATCGAGCTGCGTCAGCGCCTCGTCCAGCTCAGCCTGCTCGACGCGCAGCGGGCCGGTGACGCCGTCGAAGCGCTCGACGTACTCCAGCAGCGCCTGCTCGCCGCGGGTGCGCACCGAGGCGACGATCTCGCTGACCGTGCCCGACACCGACACACCCGCCGGCGCCAGCGCGCGCAGCGTCTCGGCGGCCTGGGCCGGATCGGTCCCGACCTGCAGGCGCTCGACGTTCATGGCGCGGGCACCGAGGACGGCGCGACGACCTCGCGCATGCGGCGGGTGAGCTCGTCGATCGCGGCGGACTTCAGCTTGTGCGCCACGGGGTTGGCGATCAGGCGCGCGGTCGAGGTCATGATCTCCTCGCGGATGACCAGGCCGTTCTCGCGCAGCGTCGTGCCGGTGGCGGTGAGGTCGACGATCGCCTCGACCAGGCCGGTCAGCGGCGCGAGCTCGACCGAGCCCTTGACCTCGACGATCTCGGCCGCGCGGCCGGTCTCCTCGAAGTAGCGCGCGGCGATCTTGTAGTACTTCGTCGCGACCCGCATGACGCCCAGGCGCCGCAGGGCCTCGGCGGCGGGGTCGGGCTCGCCGGGCGGCGTGTCGACGGTGGCGAGGATCATCCGGCACGGGCCATACCCGAGGTCGAGCAGCTCCACGACCTCGCGCTCGTCCTGCTCGGTCAGCACGTCCTTGCCGGTGATGCCGACGTCGGCGGCGCCCGCCTCGACGTAGGTCGGCACGTCTGACGGGCGCATCGTGACGATGCCGACGTCGCCGAACAGCAGCTTGCGGTCGTTGGCGCGGACCTCGGCGGTGTCGACGCCGACGGCCTCGAGCAGGTCCAGCGTCTCGGTGAGCAGCGCTCCGCGCGGGACGGCGATGGTCAGGTCCGGCCCGCCCACCGTGACGCTCATGCGGCCGCCTCCTCGCCGGCCAGCGCGAGGTGCAGCCGGTCGACGTGCAGCGCGAAGCCGACGGCGGGCAGCTCGCGCCCGAAGCGCGCCAGCAGGTCGTCGTAGCGTCCGCCGCCGCCCAGGGGCTCGCCGAGCGCGGGATCCAGCACGTCGAAGACCGAGCCCGTGTAGTAGCCCAGGCCGCGGGCGAGGCCGAGGTCGAAGACGATCCGGGCGGCGACGGCGTCGGGCAGGTCGGCGAGGATCGCGCGCAGGCCGTCGGCCTCGCCGCCGGTGATCTCGTCGAGCACCTCCGGACCGCCGCGCAGCTGCGGGACGCGCACCAGCGCGTCGTCGAGGCCGTGGGCGGCGACCTCGCGCTCCAGGCGCACGAAGTCGCGCGCGGCCAGGGCGGCCAGCAGCGTCTCGCCGACCGCCTCGGGCACCGCGAAGGTCCGCAGCAGCGCGGGGTACAGCGACGCGCTGCCCAGCGCGATCCGGTAGCCCACCAGGCCGGTGGCGTCGAGCGCCTCGCACAGCACGGTCAGCGCCTCGACGGTCCCGTGCGGGCCGGGCGCGCCGACCAGCTCGATCCCCGCCTGCAGGAACTCGCGCATCTGGCCGCGGTGCGGGCGCACGCCGCGATAGGCGTGCGCGAAGTAGGAGAAGCGCAGCGGGGGCTCGGCCGCCGCGTAGCGGGTCGCCACCACCCGCGCGATCGGCACGGTCATGTCGGGCCGCAGCGCCATCACGTGGCCGTGGTCGTCGAAGACGCGGTAGGCGGGGTCCACCCCGGTCTCGCCGCGGCGCAGGACGTCCTCGAACTCGATCGTGGGCGTCCAGACCTCGCCGTAGCCCCGATGCTCGAACACGCTCCGCATCGCCTCGGTGATGGCGCGCAGCTCGCGCATCTCGTCGGGCAGGACGTCGCGCGTCCCGTTGGGGATCGGGTGGATCATCGGGTCCCGCAGACTACGAGACAGGGCGTCACAGAAGGCGCGCGGGGTGTGACGAAACGGCGCCGCTACGCCAACGCAGGCTGCTCAGCAACCTGCGACGAGCTGGTCTACGAGCGCCGCTCAGGCCAACGCAGGTTGCTCGGCGACGCGCTCGATCGACGCGCCGAGCTCGCGCAGCCGCTCGTCGATCCGCTCATAGCCGCGGTCGATCTGGCGGATGTTGCCGATCTCGGTCCGGCCCTCGGCGCACAGCGCCGCCAGCAGGACGGCCATCCCGGCGCGGATGTCGGGCGACTCCACGCGCGCCGCGCGCAGGCGCCGCGGCCCGTGGACCAGGGCCCGGTGCGGGTCGGCGATGAAGATGTTGGCGCCCATCGAGATCAGCTTGTCGCAGAAGAACAGGCGCGACTCGAACATCCATTCGTGGACGAGGACCTCGCCCTCCGACTGCGTCGCGAGCGCGACCGCGATCGAGGTCAGATCGGCCGGGAACGCCGGCCACGGCCCGTCCTGGACCTTGGACGTGTGCTCGCCCATGTCGCGCTCGACGACGAGCTTCTGGCCGCCCGGGACGATCACGTCGGCCCCGTCCAGCTGCGACTCCAGGCCGATGCGCCGGAAGACGAGGCGGATCATCCGCAGGTCGTCGGGCTCGGTGTCCTTGATCCGGATCTCGCCGCCGGTCATGCCGGCCATCGCCATGAACGAGCCGATCTCGATGTGATCGGGGCCGATGTCGTGCGTCGTGCCGCCGAGCACGTCGGCGCCGGTGACGTGCAGGACGTTGGAGCCGATGCCGCGAATGTCGGCGCCCATCTTGACCAGCATGCGCGCGAGGTCCACGACATGGGGCTCGGACGCCGCGTTGAAGATCTGGGTCTCGCCCGGCGTCAGCGCCGCGGCCAGCAGCGCGTTCTCGGTGCCCATGACCGACGGCTCATCCATGAAGACCTCGCCCGCGCGCAGGCGGCCGGCGAGCGACAGGATCGTGTGGTCGTGGCGCTCGATGCGGGCGCCGAGCGCCTGGAAGGCGTCGAGGTGCGGGTCCAGCCGGCGGCGGCCGATCACGTCGCCGCCGGGCGGCGGCATGTCGGCCCGGCCGAAGCGCGCCAGCAGCGGGCCGGCGAGCAGGAACGAGGCGCGGATGCGCGCGGAGATCCGGGCCGAGACCTTCGACTCGGCGGTGATCCCGGCGGCGCAGATCGCGACCTCGTGGTCGGCGCGCCACTCCACCGTCGCGCCCAGGTCCTCGAGCAGGTCGAGCATCGCCTGGACGTCGCGGATGCGCGGGACGTTGCGCACGACGACCTCGTCCGAGGTCAGCGCGGACGCGGCGAGGCAGGGCAGGGCGGCGTTCTTGTTCCCGGCGGGGATCACCGTGCCGGACAACGGGACGCCCCCGTCGATGACGAACTTCTCCATACGGTCGAAGCGCCCGGACGAGCCACCGGAAGGCGGGCTGGGGCGCTGGGCTAGGGTAACAGCCATGTCGTCGCAGCTTTCGCGGGCGGAGGCCTGGGACCTCCTGTCCGAATGGGTCCAATCGCCCTCCCTTCGCAGGCACTGCCTCGCCGTCGAGGCGGCCATGGTCGGCTATGCGCGCAAGCTCGGCGCCGACGAGGAGCGGTGGGCCGTCGCGGGGCTCCTGCACGACGCCGACTACGAGCGCTTCCCGGACATGGACGACACCGTCAACGGCCATCCGCGGACCATCCTGAGGTACCTGGAGGAGCGCGACGCCGACCCCGAGATCGTCGACGCGATCGCCGGCCACGCGACGTTCTTGAACGTCGCACGCGAGACCGACATGGCCAAGACGCTGTTCGCCGTCGACGAGCTGTCGGGCTTCATCGTCGCCTGCGCCTACGTCCGGCCCGAGGGCATCCACGGGATGACGCCCAAGTCGGTCAAGAAGAAGCTCAAGACGCCGGCGTTCGCGGCCGCGGTCAACCGCGACGAGGTCCGCGAGGGCGCCGAGGCGCTCGGCGTGGACTTCGACGAGCACCTGCGCTTCGTCATCGCCTCGCTCGAGGAGCGCGCCGACGCGCTCGAGCTGCACGGCAAGGCCGCCGAGGGCTCGTCCGAGGCCGAGGCGCCCTCGCCCGAGCCCGCCTGAGGTGGGCGCCGCCCGCGAGCGGTACGCGCGCGTCCTGCGCGCGCCGCACGCCCGGGCGCTGCTGCTGGCCGAGATCCCGGCGCGGCTGCCGATCGGCATCAACGGGCTGGCGCTCGTCCTGTTCTGCCGCGAGCACACCGGCTCCTACGCGGCGGCGGGCGCGGTGGCGGCGGCGTTCGGCGTCTTCGTCGGCCTGACCGCGCCGCTGCTCGGGCGGCTGATCGACCGCCGTGGGCTGGCGCCCGTCGTCGTGCCGTTCTCGATCGCCCACTCGCTGGCGATGGGCGCGCTGGTCGCCTGCGGGCTGTCGGGCTCGCCGGTCGGCGTCCTGGTCGTGCTCGCCGCGCTGGCGGGCGCGTTCATCCCACCGCTGGGCTCGATCTCGCGGACGCTGTGGCCGCGCATCCTGCGCGACGAGGAGCCGGGGCTGCTGGCGACGGCGCTCGCGCTCGAGGGCGTCCTGGTCGAGCTGATCTTCGTCACCGGCCCGCTGCTCGTCGCGCTGCTGGCGGCCGTCGCCGACCCCGCGATCGCGCTGGTCCTCTCCCCCGTCCTGCTCCTGGTGGGGCTGGTCGGCTTCCTGCTGCAGCCGCCGGTCCGGACCTGGGTCATCTCACAGCACGCCGACCGCCATGGCCCGTGGGGCGCGCTGCGCTCGCCGGGGATCCGGACGCTGACGCTGACCACGGCCCCGATGGGCTTCTGCTTCGGCGCGATGGAGGTCGCGCTGCCGGCGTTCAGCGAGGACCAGGGCCTGCGGTCGCTGGCCGGCGTCCTGGTGGCGGTGTGGTCGCTGGGCAGCGCGGCCGGCGGCCTGCTCTACGGCGCGCGGTCCTGGACCGGCCCGGCCGGACGGCGCTACGCGCGGCTGGCAGCGCTGCTGCCGATCGGCTACCTGCCGCTGGCGCTGGCCCCGTCGATGACGGTGATGCTCGGCCTGGCGCTGATCGCCGGCGTCTGCATCGCCCCCACGCTGACGGCGGCCAACCAGATCGCCGGCGACGTCGCGCCGCCGGGCGCCGAGACCGAGGCCTACACCTGGCCGATCACCTCGCTGGTCGGCGGGATCGCCGCGGGCAACTGGGCGGCCGGCGCGATCGTCGAGAGCGCCGGCTGGCACGCGGCGTTCCTGGCCTGCGCGGGCGGCGCCGCGCTCAGCGCGCTGCTCGCCGCCATGCGCTGGCGCACGCTGGCGCCCGGCTACGGCGTCGGGTCGGCGACCGTCTGACCGTAGATGTCGGCGTTGCCGAAGCTCGCCGGGCACTCCTGCTGGACGGCGGGGGCGCCTGCCTCCTCCTCGCCGGGGTCGCCGCCGTCGCCGGGCAGCTTCGTCGGCGGCTCCTGGGCCTCCGACGTCGGGACGCCGGTCGCGACGGACTCCTCGTGCAGCTCCTGGCGGTACTCGTCGATGGCGGGGCAGTCGGCGGCGTCGCGGACGTCGTTCCAGAGGCCGATGCCGTAGCGGCGGGTGGCGTCGGCGTAGACGTAGTCGCCGAGGAACTCGGCCGCGAGGTTGTTCTGGCTGCTGCCGCGGGCGTCTCCCGAGGCGCCGCGGTGGACGGCGACGAAGGGACTGACCCCGCCGAGGGGCCCGATGTTGGCGTGCTCCATGACGCCGACGGAGGGATGCGCGTTGGCCGGGCCCTCCGCCGAGGTCGTGAACGGCGCGGTGAAGGCGTTGTACACCAGGTAGACGTCGGTGCCGTCCGGGGAGATCGCGGCGGCGGAGTAGTACCCGCGGTCGGTCGCCGGATGCTGCACGTCGCGCCGCGGCGTCCACGTCGCGCCGCCGTCCTTGGAGGTGGTGAACTTGACCCGCTCGTCGCCCAGGCCGCTGCCGCCGTCGGCCCACGTCATGACGATCTGGTTCGTGGCATCGCCCCCGGACGGGGCGCCGTTGGCGATGTCGACCGACGGCGCCGCGCCGAGGTCCTCGCGCTCGCCGCCGACGCCGTCGATGACGCAGCGGAAGATCGAGGGCTCGAAGCCCGAGCACTGGTCGTTGGCGTCGAAGAGCTTGACCGGCGCCGACCACGTGGTGCCGCCGTCGGTGGAGGTCATCATCAGCTCCTGCCCGGTGGTGATCGCGCCGGGGGCCTGCGGCGGCTGCTGGTAGGCGAAGAGGTAGACCTTGCCGGCGGCGTCGGTGCGGATCGTGCAGCCGACGCGGGCGAAGCCCGGCTGGGTGACCGCCTCGTAGTCGGCGGCCACGGCCGTGTGCTGGGACCACGTGTCGCCGCCGTCGGTCGACACGCCGACGTTCAGCGGCGGGATGTCGAAGGTTCCGGCCGCGGCGTCGTAGGTGTAGGGGTCATAGCAGGCGTACACGTTGCCGAAGTGGGCGCTGGACGCGGCGTTGTCGGCCCAGATCTGGGGCTTGTCGGAGAACGTGCTCGCGCTCTGGGAGCTGGCGATCTTCGGGCTGCTCCAGGCCGCGTTGCTGCCGGCGCGCGCGGCGGCGAGGTCGTCGGCGTAGGAGACCGCGACCGCCTCATAGCCCGCAAACGGCGCCGGGCCGGTGTAGTCGGGCCGGATCCCCGCCAGGTTGACGTAGTACAGCCGCGAGCCGTTGGCCCACGAGAAGCGGCCGTGCGGGCCGCGGCGGGGACCGAAGGCGACGCCGGGGTCGCCGTCGCCGCGCAGTCCGGCCTCGGCGTAGTTGGGCACCGTGCCGATCGGGCCCGTGGTGGCGGTGCAGTCGGGGTCGGTGTCGCCGACGGCGCCGGTGCACGAGCGGCCCGAGAGGCCGGTGTAGGTCGGCTGGGTCCACGCGGCGCCGGCGTTGTTGGAGAACATCACGCCAGAGGTGTTGATGTCCGGGCCGTAGGGGCAGTCGTGGTCGTCGCCCGCGTTGCAGGCCGGCTCGTCGATGCTGTCGTTGGCGCCGGCGGCGATCACGTTGGGGTGGATCGGGTCGATCGCGACGGCGGGCTCGTTGGCCGAGTTGGCTTCGAAGGGGCCGCTGACGCTGCCGTTGCTGACCAGGACGTCGGCGGTGGCGACCGGAGCGGCGGCCAGCAGGAGGGCGGCGGCGGCCGCGAGGATCGTTCGGCGGGGTACGAGCACGCGGGCGAACTTACCACTCAGCGAATCTGACGCAACCACCTCGTCGTGCCAGCTGGCAGGACCGTCCGCGCGCCTACGACGCGGCCTTGTAGCGCCCGCCGCCCTTGGCCCAGTCGAGCAGGTGCTCCAGGCGGCAGAACGCGTCGCCGATGCGGTGCTGGCCGCGATGGCGCACGACGAGGATGCGCTCCACCCCGAGCGGGTCGCCGCACAGCGCACAGCGGCCGAGGGCGTCGTCGGGCTCGCCGGTCGCCACGATGCGCCCCGGCTCCCACGCGGGGCCCTGCATGATCCACGGCACGACGTGCTCCAGGCGGCAGAAGACGGCCCTGCGCTGCTCCTCGGGCTCGCTCACGCGGAAGCCGTCGTCCGCCGGGACCGCCGTTCCACACCAGCTGCAGTGCTCGGGCATCGCTCGTTGCAGCGTACCCGCGCCGCCGTCGGATCGCGCAACTGGCTACTTTGGGAGGCGTGGCCACCGAACCGCTGACGATCACCATCCTCGAGGGCGACGAGACCGGGCAGGAGCTGCTCGAGCAGGCGCTGAGGGTCCTGGACCCCGAGGTCCTCGGGCTCCCGATCGAGCTCGACCGCTACGACCTGTCGCTCGAGCAGCGGCGCGCGACGAGCAACGGAATCGTCGAGGAGGCCGCCGCGGCGATGCGCGCGTCGGGCCTGGGCATCAAGGCCGCGACGGTGACGCCCGAGGGCAAGGACGACGTCGGCTCGCCGAACCGGATCGTCCGCGAGGGCGTCGACGGCAAGGTCATCATCCGCACCGGCCGCCGCATCCCGGGCGTCACCCCGGTCGCCGGCGTCTACCTGCCGATCTCGGTCGTCCGGATGGCGGTCGACGACGCCTACGGGGCCAAGCAGTGGCGCGAGGGCTCCGAGGGCGGCGCCGACGAGATCGCCTACCGCACCGAGAAGATCTCGCGCGGCGTGTGCACCGCGGTGGCCGAGTACGCGTTCCGGACGGCCAAGCGGCTGAACGGGAAGGTCTACGGCGGGCCGAAGTGGACGGTCTCCCCCGTGTACGAGGGCATGCTCAAGGAGGAGATGGACCTCGCCGCCGAGCGCCACGCCGACGTCTGGTACCAGCCGGTGCTGATCGACGCGACCTACGCAGGGCTGATCTCCGGCGCGGCGGACTCGCCGCTGGTGATCCCGGCGCTCAACCGCGACGGGGACTGCCTGAGCGATCTCGTCATGCCGATGTTCGGCTCGATCGCGGGCGCCGAGTCGGTCCTGCTGGCCTTCGACGAGGACTTCAAGACCACGGTCGCGATGGCCGAGGCGCCGCACGGGACCGCCCCCGCGCTGCAGGGCAAGGACATCGCCAACCCGATGGCCATGATCCTGGCCTGCGGCGCGGTGCTCAACTACGCCGCCGAGAAGGGCCACGCGGGCGCCGAGCGCGCGTCGCGGGCGATCTATGAGTCGGTGCTGGAGGCGACGGCGTCCGGGGTCCGGACCCACGACCTCGGCGGCTCGGCGGGCACCACGGAGTTCACGACCGACGTCATCGCGCGCGTGCGCACGAAGATCGACGTCTGGTCCTCGCTGGGCTCGACGGTCTAGCGGCGCCGGGCGAGCGGCGCCGGCGCAAGATCCGTTGCAGCATCGCGCCCGAACTTTGGCGTTCTAGAGCCAAATCTGCGCGTTTGGGCGACGCGAACAGGTGTTCTGAAGCGATCCGTCCGACGACGGTTCTAGGTTTGCGAACACATGTTCTCCCCAACCGCAGATCCCCGGCCGGCCAAGCGCACCCTGCGCGAGGCCATCCGGCGTGCCGTCGACCTGGTCGTCGCCTTCGCCACGCTCGCAGATGAGCTGCCGCCGCGCGACTACGCCGACGACCTCGCGGAGGCCCATCCTCACCGCCGTCCGCTCCGCGCGCCCTCACGCGCGGGCCGTCCCGGCGGGGTGCCTTCGCGAGCGCACTCCTGCACGACGCCAGTGGCTTCTCGCCCGCAGCGTCCGAGCAGGACCACCAGCGTGCGGTGATTTCCTCAGCACCATCCGCGCCCGAGCTGGGAGGCAGGGCGCCGGGAGCTTCATGTCGATGGGCAAACAGCGAGCGGGCCGCCACCAGGCGGCCCGCGGCGCGTCCGGGGCCGAAACGCACGAACGCTCAGATCAAGCCGAGCGGTAGTGGTAGGAGTGCGCGATGTGGAAGCCGCGGCGCCCGTAGAAGTCCAGCGCACCGCTGTTGTCGGCCTCGACCTGCAGGTAGGCGCCGGTGGCGCCCCGGCTCGCGGCCCACTGCTCGAGCGCCTCGACGAGCGCGGTCGCCACACCGCGCCGGCGGAAGTCCGGATCGACGGCCAGCGAGAACAGGCCCAGCCAGCCCTCCTCCTCCACGCCGATGCAGACGCCGACCTGGTCACCGCAGACGGAGTCCACGGCGGAGGCGAAGCGGGCGCGGTCGCCGAGCTGGGAGAGCACCAGGTCGGCGGTCTCCCGGGTGCCGTCGATGCCACTGACGGCGCCCCAGGCGGCAACCCAGTCCGCGCTGAGATCCTCGAGCTGGACGGCCAGCGCCGGCGGTGAGGCGACAGGCCCCGGCCGCGGCGCGCCGTCGCCGATGTGGATCGTCATGTCTGGAGCGGGGCGCGCGCCGGCGTCGACGGAATGCGGGGCGACATGGCCGGGATCCGAGGCGACGTCGCCGGGCCGCGAGCCGGGGGTGCCCAGGCTCGGGTCGGTCACGCCGGGCGCGACATGGCCGGGGCGAGACCCGGTGCCGCCGAGCCACGAGCCGGTGACGCCCGGCCGCGAGCCCGGGGCGCCGAGACCCGGGTCGATCCGGCCGAGTCGAGAGGCGGTCACGCCGGGTCGCGAGCCCGGGGTGCCCAGACCCGGGTCGGTCCGGCCGAGTCGGGAGGCGATCACGCCGGGTCGCGAGCCTGCGCCCAGCGGGCCGGCCAACACGAGCGAGGGGCCACCGAAGGTCATGCCACGGGCCTCGAGCACCTCATCGAGGCGCAGGTGCCCTTCGGCGGGCGAGACCTGAACGGCCACGGTGAAGTCGAGCTCGTCCGCGGTGGCCAGCGCCAGCTCGACCGTCCGGGCGGCGTGCGCGGCGTCGGCCGGCGGCAGCAGCGAGTTGCAGCGGCGGCGATCGACGCCATCGGTCCGGCGCAGCAGCCACCCTTCGACCTGCTCCACCTCGGCGGCCG
>JAOPZD010000389.1 GCA_025964295.1 Conexibacter sp. | reverse complement strand
GGGCCGACGGTCGTGCCGACCGCCGCGGCGGAGTCCGCGCGGCTGGCCGAGCGCGCGCTGACGCTGGCCGCCGCGGAGGACCACGGGCCGGTGCTGGCCGGCGCGCGCCGCGTCGACCTGCTGCTGCTGGCCGATCCGGGCGTCGCGCGCGGCCTGGTCGACGACGTCCTGGACGGCCCGTTGTCGGTGGCGCCGACCGCGTCGCGCGAGCGACTCATCGAGACGCTCGCCGCATGGCTCGAGCACCAGGGCGAGGTCCGCCCGGCGGCCGAGCAGCTGCACGTGCACACGCAGACCGTGCGCTACCGCGTCGCCCAGCTGCGCGAGCTGCTCGGCGACCGGATGGGCTGCTCGGAGGGCCGCCTGGAGCTCGAGCTGGCGCTGCGGGCCAGGCGCCTGACGACGCCTGGCCGCGACAGCGAGCAGCGCTAGCCGATGATCGCGCGGATCGCCGGCACGTCGCCGTTGGCGTAGCCGTTGCGCGTCGGGTGGTAGCTGTCGGCCGTGTGCAGCAGCGTCAGCCCGTTGGTGAACGGGTTGCTCGAGCACACGTCGTGGCCGGCCCAGTACGGGTTGACGTCGGCGTAGCTGAAGCCGTGGGCGAGCGCCCGCGCCTTGATCGTGTTGTTGAGGCTGTCGACGAGCGCGGTCAGCGACGTCTCCTCCGACGACGACACGCCCGTGGCCGCCAGGCACGTGCGCGACGGGCTGGCGAACGGCCGGCCGTAGCCCAGCACGACGACGCGCGCCGTGGCCGACTTGGCGCGGATCGCGTTGTAGGTCGCGTCCAGCTTGGCCGGCAGCTGGGTGTTGATCTGGTTCTGCGACGACGCGATCTGCGACGAGCAGCCGAGCGTCGTGCAGGCGAGGATCAGGTTGGTGAACCCGATGTCGTTGCCGCCGATCGTCATCGTCACGAGGCTCGTGTCGGTCGTGATCGCGTTGACCTGGTTGTTGATGACGTCGCCGGTCACGGCGCCCGAGCAGGCGACGAACGACAGCGCGTAGCCCTTCTGCTGGGAGAGCAGGTACGGGTAGGCGTAGGTGTTGCGGTTGCAGCTGGAGTCCAGGTTGGAGCTGTTGGCACCATTGCCGGCCGAGTAGCTGTCGCCGAGGGCGACGTACTTGTCGGCGGCGAACGCGCTCGCGCTCAAGGACAGGACGAGCAGCAGCGCGCCGAGGATCGGTGCGACGCCGCGGGTGAGGCGCTTCATGGGATGGACACTCCTCCGGTGGTGTTTGACCCGGCGCCTCCCGGGCCGACCGTATCCCCGCCGTGGTGCGCGCGTCCTCGTGCAACCCGCACGTCTTGGAGCCTCGACCTTGCGCTATTGCACAACCGCTGAGCGCTGCTGTGAGGTTCTGTCCCGCCGGCGGCCGCGAACGGGACACAGCGCCCCGTGCCTCCTGCCCGCGGCCGGCCTTACAGGGCCAGGACCTTGGCCAGGATCTCGCGCATGATCTCGTCCGTGCCGCCGCCGATCGGGCCCAGGCGCGCGTCGCGGGCCATCCGCTCGATCTCGTACTCCTCCATGTAGCCCGCGCCGCCGTGGATCTGCAGGCAGGTGTCCATGACGTCGAAGCAGGCGCGCTGGGTGGCGAGCTTGGCCATGGTGACCTCCTTGACCGCGTCGCCCTCCGTGCTCACGAAGCGCCGCAGCGCGTCGTAGGTCACCACGCGCCCGATGTGGACGGTCGTGGCGATGTCGGCGAGCTTGTGGCGCAGCGCCTGGTGGCCCGTGAGTGGCTTGCCGAACGCGTTGCGCTGCTTGGCGTAGGCCACGGTCTTGTCGTAGGCGACCTGCATCGCGCCGACCGCGCCGAGCGCCATGACCAGCCGCTCCCACTGAAAGTTGGCCATGATGAGGTAGAAGCCCTCGTTCTCGCGGCCGAGCAGGTTCTCCTCAGGAACGAACGCGTCGTCGAAGCCCATCAGCGCGGTGTCCGACGCATGCCAGCCGAGCTTCTCGATCTTCGACGCGGTCACGCCGTCCTGGCGGTCGACGACGAAGAACGACAGCCCGTGGTGGCCGCCGTCGCCCGTGGTCTTGACGGCCGTCACCCAGAAGTGCGCGCGCACGCCGTTGGTGATGAACATCTTGGAGCCGTTGAGGACCCAGCCGCCGTCGACGCGCCGCGCGTGGGTCTTGATCCCGGCGACGTCGGAGCCCGCGTCGGGCTCGGTGATCGCCAGCGCGGCGATCTTCTCGCCGGCGATCGCCGGCCGCAGGTAGCGCTCCTTGAGCAGCTCGGTCCCGAACTTGGCGATCGGCGGCGTGGCGATGTTGACGTGCGCGCCGACGCCGGCGGCCACGCCGCCCGAGCCGCAGTGGGCGAGCTCCTCCGCCAGGACCGCCTCGTGCAGGAAGTCACCGCCCTGGCCGCCGAGCTCCTCGGGGTACTTCAACCCCAGGAAGCCGTGCTGCGCGAACTTGCCGAACACCTCGTCGGGGAACCACCGCGCGGCCTCCCACTCCGACGCGTGCGGGCGCAGCTCGGCGAGCACGAAGCGGCGGATCGACTCCCGCAGCGCCGCGTGCTCCTCGCCGAAGGGCGGCTCGGCGGCGCTCACGCCGGCACCGCGTGGCCGCGACCGGCGTGGTCGAAGCCGCGCAGGTCCCCGCCGCGGTCGCCGTAGTAGGCGCGGACCTCGGCGATCAGCCCGTCGCGGAAGGCGAACAGCTCGGCGCCGCGGTCCAGCAGGCGGCGCGACGGGTCGCGCGGGTCGTCGAAGGCCAGCGACCACTCGATCGCGGCCTCGTCCGCGGAGGCCACGACGTGCTCAAGGCGCCACTCCGCGTGCAGGTGCTCGACGGCCAGCGCGGCGTTGCGCGCGATCGCCTCGGCGCCGCGGTCCGGGTCGCGGCGGGTGTAGTAGTGCACGGCGTCCTCGGTGAAGTGCCGGGCGACGAGCGCCGCGTCGCCCGTGCGCAGGTCGGCGTAGTAGGCCTCGACGCGCTCGCGCGGGCCGGTGCTCACAGGCCGTAGGAGCGGCCGATGACCTCGAGCATGATCTCGTCGGTCCCCGCGCCGATGCGGTTGAGGCGCATGTCGCGCCACACGCGCTCGACCCCGTACTCCTTCATGTAGCCCGCGCCGCCGTGGATCTGGATGCACTCGTCGGCGACCTCGACGGCGATCCGCGAGGCGTACAGCTTGGCCATCGAGATCTCGCGGACGGGGTACTCGCCGTTGTTGAAGCGCCACGCGGTCATGTACACCATCTGGCGCGCGGTCTCGATCTTGGTGGCCATCTCGGCGAACTTGTGGCGGATGACCTGGAACTTGCCGATCGAGCGGCCGAAGGCCTGGCGCTCGTTGGCGTACTTCAAGGTCATGTCGAAGCAGTTCTGCGCACCGGCCACGCAGCCCGCGGCGCCGATCAGGCGCTCGCCCTGGAGCTCCCAGCTGATGTGGTAGAAGCCCTTGCCCTTCTCGCCGAGCACCGCCGTCGCGGGCACGCGCACGTCCTGGAAGGCCAGCAGCGCCGTGTCGGAGGCGTGCATGCCGAGCTTCTCCAGGCGCTTCTCGCGGATGACGCCCGGGGCGTCCATCGGGACGAGGAAGAGCGTGATGCCGCCGTGGCCGGCGTCCGGATCGGTCTTGGTGACCAGCACGATCACGTCGGCGCGGTGGCCGTTGGTGATGTAGGTCTTGGAGCCGTTGATGACGTACTCGTCGCTGGCCTCGTCGTAGACCGCGCGGGTCTTGATGCCGGCGACGTCGGAGCCCGCGTCGGGCTCGGTGATGCCGAGGCAGAGGATCTTCTCGCCCTTGATCGCGGGGACGACCCACTCCTGCTTCTGCTCCTCGGTGCCGAACGCGAGGATCGGCGGCATCGCCATGTCGGTGTGGACGGCGACGCCCATGGCCAGGCCGCCGGAGCGCGCGTGCACGATCTCCTCGGCGAGGACGAGCGCGGTGTAGTAGTCGCCGCCCTGGCCGCCGTACTGCTCGGGCTTGTCGAGGCCGAGGAAGCCGAGCGCGCCCATGCGCGGGAAGACGGAGTCCGGGAACGTCGTCTCCTCCCACTCCTCGGCGTGGGGCGCGAGCTCCTTGGTGGCGAACGCGCGGATGGACTCCCGCAGCTGCTCGTGCTCGTCGGTGAAGATGAAGTGCTTGCGCGTCGCCCCGAAGTCGGGCTTCAGGACGTTCTCTGCGGACGTGGCCATGGCCCGACCGTAACGGCCGGGCCGCCGAAAGTAAACAGTGGCACGTCCTACTTTCAGCCCAACGGCGTCGCGATCCCTGCCGTGAACGCCGAAGCGCACGTCTCGCCGAGGTGCTGGCCCGCCTCGTCGACCGTCATCCGGCCGGCGTTGATCTCGACCATGGCGACGACGCCGAGCCCGCGCAGGGTCGTGAGCATCCAGGCGACGGGCAGATCGCGGCGCACCTCGCCGCGGGCCTGGGCCTTGTTGAGGTAGGCCTCGAGCGGGTTGGCGTCGTCGTTCTGGGGCGACAGCGCGCGCTCGCGCAGGTCGGGATGGGCGTCCAGGAACCGGTAGCGGTCGCCGATCGCGATGATCCGCGGGCCCAGCTCGCAGAGCAGCTCGCGCGCCGAGGAGGCGTTGCGCAACGCGTCCTCGACGGTTTCGGCCGCCTCGCGCAGGACCTCCTCGAAGAGGGCGTCGATCAGGTCCTGGCGGCGCGGGAAATGGCGGTAGACCGTGGTTCTGCCGAGCCCGGAGGCATCGGCGACCTCCTGCATCGTCGCCTGCGGTCGCTGCGCCAGCAACGCCACCGCCGCATCGAGCACGGTGCGGCGGTTTCGGCGCGCATCGGAGCGCAGCCGGGCTTCGGATGTCTCGTCGGTCATGAGATGGGTCCAATGGTGCCGTAGCGGACCACGGCGTGTGAACGCTCTGTTCCGTTTCGGCCTCACCTCCTTCCTTGGCTTGGCCGAACTGGCCCTAGTGTGGCGCACAAACGCTCATCGGTGACAAAGTGGAGCACATGGGTTCCGGATGGGCCTTAATCGGGTCCGCGTGCTTTGCTTCCCGTCCATGGCCTACGAGACCGTCCGCTACGACGTCGCCGACACCGGGGTCGCCACGATCGCCCTCGACCACCCCGAGACGCGCAACGCGCTCTCCGACGAGGTGCTCGACGACCTCCTGGCGGCGTTCACGGCGGCGCGCGACGACGACGCGGTCCGCTGCGTGGTCCTGACGTCCACGCACGAGAAGGTCTTCAGCTCCGGCGGCAACCTCGCGGGCTTCGCCGAGGGCGTCCCGCTGGTCCACAAGCACTTCGCGACCGCGCGCTTCCCGAAGCTCTTCCAGCTCATCGGCGGGCTGGGCAAGCCGTCGATCTGCGCGGCCAACGGCCACGTCCTGGCCGGCGGCCTGGGGCTCGCGCTGGCCTGCGACCTGGTCGTGGCGCGCGAGGGCGCGACGTTCGGCACGCCCGAGATCGACGTCGGGGTCTTCCCGTTCATGATCATGGCGCTGATCTACCGCAACGTCGGGCGCAAGAAGACCAACGAGCTGCTGCTGCTGGGCGAGCGGATCTCCGCGCAGGAGGCCGAGCGGCTGGGGATCGTCAACAAGGTCGTCGACGCCGAGGGGTTCGCGGCGGCCGTCGACGAGTGGGCGGTCAAGCTCGCCCGCAAGTCGCCGGTCCTGATGCGCCTGGGCAAGGACGCGATGTACCGCCAGCAGGACCTCGCATTCGCCGACGCGCTGGAGCTGCTGCACCACAACCTGACGCTGGCGTTCTCCACCGAGGACATCCAGGAGGGCGTCGCCGCGTTCTTCCAGAAGCGCGAGCCGAAGTGGACGGGCCGATGACGAAAGCGGGCGCCTTCTTCGAGAAGCGCGACCCGCAGTGGACGGGACGGTGAGCGGCGGGGAGCGGGAGCTCGCGGTCGTCGGGATGCTGTGCCGCTCCTCCGAGCGCGTCGAGGACGCGGCGGCGGGCACCGAGGCGCTGGCCCGCGAGCTGGCGGCGCGGCGCGGGGTGGAGGTCCGGCTGATCGGCTCGCCGAGCCCGATGAAGGTCGTCGGCTGGGAGGAGGACCTGCGGGGCTCGCGCGGCTGCCTGCTGGAGGCCGGCGGCCAGGTCGACGATGCGCTGGCCGCCGGGCGCCATCCCGTGCTCGTCGCGCCCGACTGCTCGGTGAGCGCGACGACGCTGCCGGCGGTGATCCGCCACCGGCCGGACGCGACCGTGCTGTGGCTCGACGCGCACGCCGACTTCAACACGCCCGAGACGACGGTCAGCGGCTACCTCGGCGGCATGTGCCTGGCGGCGGCCTGCGGGCTGTGGGACGCGGGCTTCGACCTGCCCGCCGTCGACCCGACCGCCGTGGTCATGTGCGGCGTCCGCGACCTCGATGGCCCCGAGGTCGGGCTGCTCGACACGAGGGGCGTCGTGCGCATCGGGCGCCCCGGCCTGCTCGCCGAGGCGCTGGCCGGCCGCGAGGTCTTCGTCCACCTCGACCTCGACGTCCTGGACCCCGGCCTCCTGCCCTCGCCGTTCCCGGCGCCGGGAGGCCTGAGCGACGCGGGGCTGCGCACGCTGCTGACCGAGGTCGCCTCCTCCTGCGAGCTGATCGGCTGCGAGATCGCGGGCTTCCACGACCCGTCGCAGGTCGAGCTGATCGCCGCCGTGGTCGACCCGCTGGTCCCGTAGCGGCGCTGGAGCCGCCGCTTGACGGATCCCGAAGTGGGAAGTAGGACTTCCTACTTCTGATGACGGACACCACGCACGCCTCGCCCACCTCCCTGCTGCGCCCCCTCGTCGACGACCTGCTGGAGCGGCGGGCCGCCGCGCGGCTGGGCGGCGGTGAGGAGCGGATCGCCAAGCAGCATGCGGCCGACAAGCTGACGGCGCGGGAGCGGATCGACCTGCTGGTGGATCCGGGGACGTTCTCCGAGCTTGGCCTGCACGCCGGGATCCACTTCTCCGTGCGCGGGCTGGAGGACAAGGAGGCGCCGGCGGACGGCGTCATCACCGGCTACGGCAAGGTCGAGGGGCGGCTGGTCGCGATCGCGGCCTACGACTTCACGGTCATGGCCGGGTCGATGGGCATGACCGGCGAGACGAAGGTCGCGCGGCTGCGCGAGCTGGCGCTGGGCAAGCGGATGCCGATGGTCTGGCTGCTGGACTCGGCCGGCGCGCGGATCCAGGAGGCGGTCGGGTCGCTGTTCGCGGGCTCGGGGCACCTGTTCCGCGAGGAGGTCGTCGCGTCGGGCGTCATCCCGCAGGTCGCGGCGCTGATGGGCCCGTGCGCGGCGGGGACCGCGTACATCCCGGGGCTGGCGGACTTCGTCCCGATGGTCAAGGGCCGCGGCTCGATGGCGCTGGCCGGCCCGCACCTCGTGCGCGCCGCGGTGGGGGAGGACGTCACGCAGGAGGAGCTCGGCGGCTCGCGCGTGCACTGCCGCAAGTCGGGCGTCGGCGACCTGGAGGTCGGCAGCGACGAGGAGTGCATCGAGAAGATCAAGGCCTACTTGTCGTTCCTGCCCTCGCACAACGAGCAGGCGCCGCCGATCCGCGCGGCCGGACCGGACGCGGACCCGATCGACCGGATGGACGAGGAGCTGCTCGACGTCCTGCCGGAGTCCAACCGCAAGCCCTATGACATGTACGAGGTGATCCGGCGGATCGTCGACGACGGCGACTTCTTCGACATGAAGCCGCAGTTCGCCAAGACCATCATCACGGGCTTCGCGCGCTTCGGCGGGCGCCCCGCGGGCATCGTCGCCAACCAGCCCAGGCAGCTCGGCGGGATCCTCGACAACGACTCCGCCGACAAGGCCGCCCGCTTCGTGAACCTGTGCAACGCGTTCGGCATCCCGCTCGTCTTCCTGATGGACGTCCCGGGCTTCATGGTGGGGTCCAAGGTCGAGGCGGCCGGGATCATCCGCCACGGCGCGAAGATGTTGTACGCCGTCGCCAACGCGACCGTGCCGAAGATCACCGTGGTCATCCGCAAGGGCTACGGCGCCGGCTACTACGTCATGAACGGCCGCGCCTACGAGCCCGACCTGATCGTCGCCTGGCCGTCGGCGGAGATCAGCGTCATGGGCGCCGAGGGCGCCGTCGAGATCGTCTTCCGCAAGCAGGTCGACGCCGCCGAGGACCCGGCCGCCAAGAAGGCCGAGCTGATCGACGCCTACCGCAAGATCATCGACCCCTACATCCCGGCCAAGAACGCGATGATCGACGACGTCATCGACCCGCGCGAGACCCGCCCGGTCATCTGCCGCGGCCTCGAGATGGCCGAAGGCAAGCGCGTCGCCCGGCCCTGGAAGCGCAACGGCGTGGTGCCGGTCTAGCGGCGCCGCGCTAGGCGCCGACCGTCGCCAGGCGGAAGCGCCCGACCAGCTCGGCCAGCTCGCCCGCGGTCGTCGCCAGGTCGGCGGCCGACGCGGCGATCTCCTCCGTGGAGGCCGAGGTCTCCTCCGTCGAGGCGGAGACCTGCTGGGCGGAGGCCGAGGACTGCTCGGCGATCGCGGCGACGTCGCCGACGCGCTCGCCGACGGTCGCGGCCGAGGCGGCGATCTGCTGCACGGCGGCGGCGATCTGCCCGACGCGGTGGGTGACGTCCTCGACCGCGCCGCCGATCTGCTCGAAGGCGGTGCGCGCGTCGGCGACGACGGAGGCCCCGTCCTCGGTGCGGCGGGCGCCCTCCTCGACGGCGGCGACGGCCTGCTGGGTCTCGGCCTGGATCTCGGCGATCAGCCCGGCGATCGAGCGCGAGGCGACCTGCGACTCCTCGGCGAGCTTGCGGACCTCGTCGGCGACGACGGCGAAGCCGCGGCCCTGCTCGCCGGCGCGCGCCGCCTCGATGGCGGCGTTCAAGGCCAACAGGTTGGTCTGCTCGGCGATCGACCCGATGGTGTCGACGATCGAGCCGATCTCGGTGGACTTGGACTCCAGCGTGCGGATGACCGCGCCGGCCTGCGTCGAGGCGTCGCGGACCGACGTCATCGCGTCGTCGGCGCCCTGGACGGCCTGGGCGCCGGCGGTCGCGACCTCCAGCGTCTCCTCGGCCACGCGGGCGGCGTCGGAGGCGTCCTGCGCGGAGCGCGTCGTGACCTCCTCGACCTCGGTGACGAGCGTGCGCATGTCCTCGATCGACGTGACCTGGCGCGTGCTGCCCCGGGCGACCTCGGAGATCGCGTTGGCGATCTCGCCGGCGGCCCGGCCGGCCTCGTCGGAGGTCGACGCCATCTGGACCGACGCCGCCGACACGGTGGTGGCGCTGCCGGCGACCTGGGCGATCAGCGTCGACAGCTCGTGGCGGGACGCGTTGTAGGCGTCGAGCGAGGCCACCGTGTTGACGCGGACCTTCTCGACCGCGCGGGCGGCGTCGCCCAGCTCGTCGCCGGAGAACGCCTCGATCGCCGGCGTGGTCGCGTGGGCCTCGTGGGTGAGGTCGCCCTCGGCGAAGCGATCCAGGCCGGCGCGCAGGTCGGCGGTGTCGTTGGCGCTCAGGCTGTCCAGGCGGTCGACGATCGTGCGGACGGCGGACCGGATCGCGCGGGTCATCAGGACGGCGACGGCGACGCCGACGAGCAGGCCGGCGATCAGCAGCAGCCAGGTGGTGCGCACGGCGCGGTCGTGGGCGGCCTGCGCGGCCTTGGCGGCGGTGTCGCCGTCGTGGTCGGCGTCGGTCGCCCAGCGATCCATGTCGCGCTCGAGCTTGGCGAAGCTCGGCTCGGTGCCGTTCATCAGCGCGATGGCCTCGGCGTCGCGGCCGGCGCGGCTGAGCGCGACGACCCGCGCGGTGGCGGCGCGGTAGGCCGTCCACTGCCCGGCGACGGCGTCGAAGGACCCCTGGTCGATGTCGTCGGCGATCAGCGGGCGGTAGGAGCTCAGCGCGGCGGCGACGGCCTTGCGGTCCTTGACCAGGTCGGCCGCGATGGCGGCCTCGCCGTTGGCGGCGATGTGGCGGAACTGGTCCTGGCGGAAGATCTCGACGTTGCGGGCGACGTCGTCGATGTTGCCGACGCTCGGGACCGTCTCGTCGTTGATGTGCATCGCGTGGTGGGTGACCGTCCGGATCTCTGACAGTCCGAGCAGGCCGAGGGCGGCGGTGATGGCCAGCACGGCGGCGAAGGCACCGGCGAGCTTGGCTCCGATGGAGAGGCGCATGCTCCACTCGATCGGCCGCGAGCCAGGGTGGTGCATCCCCTCATCGGGGGACGGACGAGCCGGGGCCGCGGCGTGCGCCCTGCGGCTGAGGGCGGGGCGCACGCCGGTCCCGAGGCGGCCGGCGCGTCCGTCCTGGGACGCGGGCTGGCTGTCTGGTCGCGACGTTCCCGCGTTCGCAGCCGTGCGCACAGCGAACACGATCCGGACCCCGCCGCGCCGAGATCTGGTCCGCAAGCTGACCTCCGAGCAGACGCCGCTGTCTCCCCGGTCGCGCTTGCGCCGCTGCGCCGATTGCGACAGAGTGAGAAGTGGCACGTCCCACTTTCCACCTTCGGAGCGAACGACCCTTGAGCCTCGAGGATCCTGTCGTCATCACCTGCGCCATCTCCGGCGCGCTGGCCAACCGCGACCAGTGCCCGGCGATCCCCTACACGCCCGCCGAGTACGCCGCCGAGGCACGGCGGATCGTCGACGAGGGCGGCGTGCACATCCACATCCACGCGCGCCGGCCGGACGGGACGCCGAGCTACGAGGCCGAGGACTTCACCGCGATCCACGACGCGATCCGCGCCGAGGTCGGCGACGCCGCGATCCTCAACTTCTCCACCGGCACGATCGGCGTGTCGGTCGAGAAGCGCATCGCCTACCTGCGGGCCTGCCCGCCCGAGGTCGCCGCGCTCAACATGGGGTCCATGAACTACGCGAAGTACTCGGCGCGGCGCAAGGACTTCGTCTTCTCCACGGTCTTCCCCAACCCGTTCGACGAGATCATCGAGTTGTTGCAGGCCATGAAGGAGCTCGGAATCAAGCCCGAGCACGAGTGCTTCGACCTCGGCCATGTCGGATCCCTCGCGCCCCTGATCGACATGGGGCTGTTGGAGGCGCCGCTGCACGCCGACTTCGTGATGGGCGTCGTGGGCGGCGTGCCCCCGACCGCGCGCAACCTCGCCGCGATGGCCGACAACCTGGCGTGGGCGGGATCGGGTCTCGCCGCGCACTGGGGCGTCATCGGCATCTCGCGCGTGCAGTGGACGCTGCTGGCCGCGGCGCTGTCGCTGGGCGGCTCGATCCGCGTCGGGCTGGAGGACAACCTCTACCTGCCCGACGGCGAGATGGCGCGCTCCAACGGCGACCTGATCGCCAGGGCGCGCCGGATGACCGCCGACGCGGGGCGCCGCCCGGCGACGGTGGAGGAGGCGCGGGCCTTGTTGGGGCTGAAGGCGCGCGCCGGGGCCGCGGCGTGAGCGCCGCGCTGCCCTTCGAGGGCCTCAAGGTCCTCGACCTCAGCCGCCTGCTGCCCGGCGGGTTCTGCTCGCTGCTGCTCGCCGACTTCGGCGCCGACGTGATCAAGGTCGAGGACACCGGCATGGGCGACTACATCCGCTGGTCGCCGCCGGCCTTCGAGGGCGCCGAGGAGACGGCCAAGTCCGCGCTGTTCCTGTCGTTGAACCGCGGCAAGCGCTCGGTCCGCATCGACCTCAAGACGGAGGCGGGCCGCGACGTGCTGCTGCGCC
Source organism: Conexibacter sp. (assembly GCA_025964295.1). Next base: position 3,334 of record JAOPZD010000389.1, on the reverse strand, counting down.
TGGCCCGCGACGCCGACGTCCTGCTGGAGTCCTTCCGGCCGGGGGTGCTCGACCGCCTCGGCGTCGGCTACGAGCGCCTGCGCGAGGAGAACCCGCGGCTCGTCTACTGCGCGATCACCGGCTACGGCCTCACCGGCCCCAACGTCCAGCGCTCCGGGCACGACATGAACTACCTGGGGCTCAACGGGGTCCTGGCGATCAGCGGCGACGCCGACGGCCCGCCGATCCAGGCCGGCGGCCAGATCGCCGACCTCGGCGGCGGCGCGCTGATGGCCGCCTTCGGGATCCTCGCCGCGCTGCGCGAGCGCGACCGCAGCGGCGAGGGCCAGCTCGTCGACGTCTCGATGTTCGACGGCGCGCTGTCGTGGCTGGCGATGGTCGCCGCGCGCGTCTTCGCGGCGGGCGAGAAGCCGCGGCGCGGCAGCGAGCTGCTCGGCGGCTCGCTGCTCTGCTACCGGCCGTACGCGTGCTCCGACGGCTGGGTGACGCTCGGCGCGCTGGAGCCGAAGTTCTTCGCGGCATGGGCCGACGGCGTCGGGCGCCCGGACCTGATCGAGCACCAGTTCGAGCGGCCCGGCAGCGCCGCGCACGCCGAGGTCGAGCAGATCTTCGCCGGCCGCACGCGCGCCGAGTGGGCCGCCTTCGCCGACGCGCACGACTGCTGCCTGGAGCCGGTCCTCGAGGTCGAGGAGGCGCTGGAGTCCGAGCTCGTCCGGGCGCGCGAGATGGTCATCGAGTTCGAGCAGCCGGGCGCCGGGCTGGTGCGGGGCCTCGGCATGCCGGTCAAGCTCTCGCGCACCCCGGGCCGGGTGCGCTCCGGCGGCCCCGCGCTGGGCGAGCACACCGAGCAGGTGCTGCAGGAAGCCGGGTACGGCGAGGACGACATCGCGCAGCTGGTGGAGAGCGGCGCGGTGGCGGGAGCGTCCACGTCACCCGCGGGAAATACGTTCCTCGCCCAGTGAACGACGACGGCCTCCTCAAGATGAGCGAGCTGGCGCAGCGCAGTGGCGTGAGCGCGGGCACGATCAAGCACTACCTCCGCGAGGGCCTGCTCGGCGACGGCGACGGCGTGGTGCGCACGTCGCGCAACATGGCCTACTACCCGCCGGGCTACGTCGAGCGCATCACGCTCATCAAGCGCCTCCAGGAGGATCGCTTCATGCCCCTGAAGGTCATCAAGGGCATGCTCGACGAGGACCCCGACCGCGCGCTGGCGCTCGTCGAGCTGGAGGACAAGATCATCGAGCGCGCGCTGGAGCGCCGCGAGGAGGCGCGGGTCAGCCCGGCCGAGATCCGCACGCGCTACGACCTGCCGCAGGTCGTCCTGGACAGGTTGGCCGAGATCGGCGTGCTGACCCCGACCACGCGCGGCTACGACGCCGACGACGTCGCGATCATCGAGGCGATGGTGCGCTTCCGGGCGGGCGGCTACGACGAGACGCTGGGCTTCACGGTGTACGACACGCTGCGCTACCGCGAGGCCTTGCAGCCGCTGGTCGAGGAGGAGATCACGACGATGCTCGGCCGCCTCGCCGGCGAGGTCGAGCCCGACCGCGCGGCCGACATCATCGCCTCCGGCACCGAGCCGCTGCGCGAGCTCCTGGGCGCCATGCACTCCAAGCTGATGCTGGCCGAGCTGCGCCGCCAGGCGCGCGAACGCTGACGACTTCCCAGAAACTCGTGTCACACTGCAGCGCGTGAACCCGCGCGCTCTCCTCGTCCTCGCGTCCCTTCTCGCTGCCCTGACGGGCCTGCCGGCCGCCGCCTCGGCCGCCAAGCCGCTCTACGGCGTCCAGGGGATCCCGACCTACCCCTCGGCCACCCAGGCCCAGGTCGACACCGCGCTGGACGCGGCGAAGGCCACGCACGCCAAGGTGGTCCGCATCGAAGTCGTGTGGTCCGAGCTGGAGCCCAGCGCCGCCGGCCAGCGCGACGCCGCCCAGCTCGCCGCGATCGACCGCGTCGTCGACGGCGCCGCCGCGCGCGGGATGAAGACGCTGATGATGATCGACTCGACGCCGTGCTGGGCGTCCTCGGCACCGGAGAAGGGCTCCTGCGAGCCGGGCGCCGAGCGCACCGCCAAGGCGCTGCGGTACCCGCCGGCCAACCCGCAGCGCTACGTCGAGATCTCCACCTTCCTGGCCGCGCGCTACGCGGCCAAGCTCGCCGCCTTCGAGATCTGGAACGAGCCCGACCAGTCCAACGAGCTGTACTGGGCCGGGCCGAACAAGGTCGAGGGCTACGTCGCGCTGGCCAAGGCCGCCTACCCGGCGCTCAAGCGGGTCGCGCCCCAGGTCCCCGTCCTCGCCGGCTCGTTCGTCGGCGCCAACGGCAAGTGGCTGCAGGCGCTCTACGACGCCGGGATCAAGGGCAGCTACGACGCGCTGTCGGTCCACTTCTACGACGTGCCGCTGACCGCGCTGAGCGTCACGCGCGCCGTCCAGAAGCACAACCACGACAGCAAGCCGGTGTGGCTGGCCGAGTTCGGCTTCACCAGCTGCTACGCCAAGGGCGGCCCGGCGTTCAAGGTCGACCACGCCTGCAACACGCGCGCGGGGCAGGCCCAGAACCTCGTCGACACGCTGCGCAAGATCCAGGGCGTGAGCTGGATCAAGGCGGCGGTCGTCTACACCATCAACGACCAGTCCGACGCCTACCAGTTCGGCCTGCTGACCGGTGCCGGCGCCCGCAAGCCGGCGTTCACGGCGGTGGCCAACGTCTTCGGCGGCAAGGCCGTCCGCGTCACCAAGCCGAAGATGGCCCGGCTGACCGCACGCAACGGCCGCGTGACCGTCAAGGGGACCGCGACGCAGACGGAGTTCTTCCAGCTGCGCGTCTGGCGCGCGGGCCAGCTGGCCTTCCGGGCGGAGATCCGCACCGACCGCTTCGGCGCCTACAAGGTCGTGCTGCCCAGGGCGATCGGCACGTCGAGCCTGCGCGTGCGCGTGTCGGGCACGTGGACCGGCAGCGTCACGCGCTCGCGCTGAGCGGCCCGGTCCATCACCCGTCCGGAGCCCTGAAGGCCGCCCGGAGCGGGCCGATGGGTGTGGCAGAGTGACATGCACGTGACCGGCCCCGCACCCGTTCCCGTTCGCGGATCCGTGCCCGCGCCACGGCCGCTGTACCTGCACGACCCCGCCGTCGGCGAGCCCGTCTTCGGCGTCTTCCACGGCGTCCGCGAGGGCGCCGGCACGGCGGTCGTGCTCGTGCCCCCCTTCGGCTACGACGACGTCTGCGCCTATCGCGGCCTGCGCATGTGGGCGCTGTCGCTGTCGGCCACGGGCGTCGCGTCGCTGCGCATCGACCTGCCGGGCGCGGGCGACAGCGGCGGCGG
>JAOPZD010000409.1 GCA_025964295.1 Conexibacter sp. | reverse complement strand
GCCAGGTCGCGCACGACGAAGGTGATCGCCGAGCCCTCGGGGAGCGCGGGGCCGAGCGCGACCATCCCCGCGGGGCAGGTGAACCGCACGACGCGCTTCTCGCGGTCGGCGAGCGCGATCCGGCGCCGCAGTACGACGTGGCCGGCCGGGATCGGGTGGCCCTGCGTCCACGCGCGGCCGCCGAACTCGACGGGGAAGGCGCGCGGCGGGCGCAGCGTCTCCTGCGGGCCGATCGTCGCCGCGTGCGCGGTCACCGCGTCGAGGCCCACGCTGGCCGCGCCGAGCAGCAGCGCGCAGACGACGAGCGCCAGGAGGCGACGGCCGGAGGTGGGGGAGGGCGTGGAGCGCATGCGGTGCTCCCAGGACGAGTCGGGAGGGACGAACGTGACGCTCCGGCCGCCGGGCACGTACGGGCGGCGGCCGGAGCGTCGGGGCGGGCCTAGCGGTGGCCCTTGCGCGCCGTGTGGCGGCGCTTGGCGGCGGCGTGCTTCTTCCTGGCCGCCGACTTCTTGGTGGCGTGCTTCTTGGACGCCTGCGCCCGTCGCGCGCCGTCGTGGCGCAGGAGGTCGAAGACGCCCTCGTCGGTCGCCGTGCGGTCGATCGTCTCGAAGGACCGGATCGCCACGTCCTGGGTGAAGGCGTACTTCTCCAGGACCGTCTTGAGGTCGTAGGGCTCGAACGTCTCGGCGTCGACGACCATCGTCGTCACCTGGCTGGGCTCGTCGGTCGTCCACTTGCCGCGGACCGACTCCAGGACGAGCGCGCGGCGCCCGCCGACGGTGGTCTCGCCGGTCTGGCGCGTCGCGCCGGTCTGCAGCGCGTTGCGCCAGACCGCCGCCTCCTGGGCGACGGTCTGCCATGGCGGCGTGGCCGCCGTGTCGTCCATCGGCGTGATCGTGTTCTCGGCGGCGTCGTAGGTCAGCGACCTGCCGCGGTCGAACGTCGTCTCGCGGATGACCTTGCCGGTGGCGAAGTCGCGCGAGATCCAGTGCGCGCGGTCCGAGCCGAGGTAGAGCTCGTCGAGCGTGTGGCGGCCGTACTGGCCGGTCGTCGAGACCTCGCGCACGACGTGCTCGATCTTGCTGGCCGGCACGTCGAGCGCCGGGTCGTTGACGACGAAGCCGCCGGCGTGGGCGGAGCCGGCCGCGGCGCCCACGGCGAAGGCCGTGGCGGCGAGGCCGGCGACGGCGCCACGGACACCGCGGCGTCGCACAGGGAGGGTGAGAGGGGTCATGTCGCGTACAACGACGCGACGCGGCCGAGGTCCCGGACCTTCGTCAGCGGCGCGACGCGGCGAGCACCCAGCGGATGAAGACCAGCTGGAACGGCAGGCGCGCGTAGAGCGCCGCCCTGCCGCCCGGGATGTCCGGGTAGCGCTCCGGGTGCAGCGCCATGTGCAGGTTGGCCGGGAAGACCCCGACGAGCGTCGCGACCAGCCACCACGCCGACCAGCGCCGGACCGTCGGCGAGGAGCTCAGCAGCCCCGCCCCGCCGGCGATCTCGGCCACGCCGGACGCGTAGACCAGCTCGCGCTGGGCCGGGACGTAGTCGGGCATGATCGACTCATAGATCCTCGGCTTGAGGAAGTGCAGGAGGCCGGCGGCGACGAAGACGGGGCCGGCGGCGTGCTGGAGGACGCGGGGCATCGCCCGCAACCTACCGCGCGGGTAGGCTCACGGCCGATGCCGCTCGTCTATCGCGAAGCGCTGCCGCTCGAGGAGCCCAAGGGCACCGTGCTCTGCCTGCACGGCTATCCGGAGTCGTCCTACATGTGGCGCAACCTGCTGGAGAGCGTCGCCGACGCGGGCTGGCAGGCGGTCGCCCCCGACCTGCCCGGCTACGGCGACTCGCCCTACGCCGGCTCGGGCACCTGGCAGGCCCACGTCGACGCGGTCGACGCCTTCCACCGCGAGCAGGAGCTCGGCGAGGTCGTCCTGGTCGTCCACGACTGGGGCGGGCTGATCGGCCTGCGCTGGGCGTGCGAGCACCCCGACCTCGTCCGGGCCATGGTGATCAGCAACACGGGGTTCTTCCCGGACGGCAAGTGGCACGGCATGGCCGACGCGCTCCGTACGCCCGGTCAGGGGGAGCAGCTCGTCGATGGCCTTGACCGCGACGCGTTCGCGGGCATGCTCCGGAGCGTGAGCCCGAACCTGGACGACCGCAGCGTCGACGAGTACTTCAAGGCCTACGGGTCGCCCGAGCGGCGGCGCGGCCAGCTGGAGATGTACCGCTCCGGCGAGTTCTCCGAGCTGGAGGACTACGACCTGGCCGCCGTCGGCGCGCCCGCGCTGATCCTGTGGGGCGAGGACGACCCGTTCGCGCCGGTCGCCGGCGCGCATCGCTTCGCCAAGGAGCTGCCCGACACCGAGCTGGTCGTCGTGGAGGGCGCCCGGCACTTCGTCTTCGACGACGAGCCGGCCGCCTGCTCGGCCGCCGTCCTGGCCTTCCTGGAGCGCGTGTGATGGCCCGGCGCGAGGTCAAGTCCTGGTTGATGGACATGGACGGCGTGCTCGTCCACGAGGAGGAGGCGATCCCGGGCGCCGACCGCTTCATCGGCGCGCTGCGCGACCGCGAGATCCCGTTCCTCGTCCTGACCAACAACTCCATCTACACGCGGCGCGACCTCGCGGCGCGGCTGCGCACGAGCGGGCTGGACATCCCGGAGGAGTCGATCTGGACCTCCGCGCTGGCGACCGCGAGGTTCCTCGAGGACCAGCGCCCGGGCGGCTCGGCGTTCGTCATCGGCGAGGCCGGCCTGACCACCGCGCTGCACCAGTCCGGCTACACGCTGACCGAGCGCGACCCCGACTACGTCGTCCTCGGCGAGACCCGGACCTACTCCTTCGAGCGGATCACCCAGGCGATCCGGCTGATCGAGAACGGCGCCCGCTTCATCGCGACCAACCCCGACGCGACCGGCCCGTCCCCCGACGGCCCCCTGCCCGCCACCGGCGCCGTCGCCGCGCTGATCACCCGCGCGACCGACCGCGACCCCTACTACGTCGGCAAGCCCAACCCGCTGATGATGCGCTCCGCGCTCAACGCGATCGACGCGCACTCCGAGACCACCGCGATGATCGGCGACCGCATGGACACCGACGTCGTCTCCGGCCTCGAGGCGGGCCTGGAGACCGTCCTGGTGCTGACCGGCGTCTCCACCCGCGAATCCGCCGAGCGCTTCCCGTTCCGCCCGTCGCGGATCCTGGACTCCGTCGCCGACCTGGCGAAGGAGATCGAGGCCAGCGGTGTGGCGGCGGTTGGCGAGTAGGCGCGCCGTCAGACCGCCCGCGGCACCGGCGGCCAGTGGCTGATCCAGCCCACGCAGTGCGCGCAGACCGTCCATGTCGCCAGCTCGTGCTCGGTGAGCCAGTACAGGTGCTCGTCGGTCTTGCGGCAGGCGACCTCGATGCGGCCGTTGGCCGCGTGGCGGCGGTAGGACCACCATGGCGTCGAGGAGGACATGCTCCGAACATCGGCCACCGGCGCGCCGGACTCAAGCGCGAGCGCTGATCAGGCGAGCGCCGCGGTGCGTCAGGGTCCCTGCGCAAACGCCTCCGTATAGTCCGGCCGCATGTCGCTGCCCCGCACGCTCTTCGACGACGATCACAAGCTGTTCCGCGAGTCCGCCGCCGCCTTCGTGGACCGCGAGATCCTGCCCCGCCGCGAGGAGATCCGGGAGGCGCGGCGGATCCCCAAGGAGCTGTGGACGACGGCGGGCGAGGCCGGGTTCCTCGGCGTCGCGGTGCCCGAGCAGTACGGCGGCAGCGACGTCGACTTCCGCTACAACGCGGTCTTCAACGAGGAGCTCTCGCGCGCGGGGATGGCGTACTCCTCGTCGTTCACGATCCACGCCGACGTCTGCGCGCCGTACCTCACGCGCCTGACGACCGAGGAGCAGAAGCAGCGCTGGCTGCCGAAGTTCTGCTCCGGCGAGATGATCACCGCGATCGGCATGACCGAGCCCGAGGCCGGATCCGACCTCCAGGGCCTGAAGACCAACGCCAAGCGCGACGGCTCCGACTGGGTCATCAACGGCTCCAAGACCTTCATCACCAACGGCGCGCACGCCGAGATGGTCATCGTCGCCGCCCGCACCGCGACCAACCCGAAGGGCCGCGGCATCTCGCTCTTCGCGATCGAGGAGGGGCTGGAGGGCTTCCAGCGCGGGCGCAAGCTGCACAAGGTCGGCCAGCACGAGGCCGACACCGCCGAGCTGTTCTTCGAGAACGTCCGCGTGACCGACGACCAGCTGATCGGCGAGGTCGACCGGGGCTTCCACCACATGATGGAGCACCTCGCGCAGGAACGGCTGGGCTCGGCGATCTCCAACACCGCGCATGCGCAGCACGTCTTCGCGGTGACGTTGGACTACATCAAGTCGCGCAAGGCGTTCGGCCGCCCGGTCGGCACGTTCCAGAACTCGCGCTTCCTCGCCGCCGACCTGCGGACGCGCCTGGACGTGACGCAGGCGTTCGTCGACCAGTGCGTCGTCGCGCACGCCGCGCATCAGCTCAGCGCGGTCGACGCCGCCAAGGCGAAGTGGTGGAGCGCCGAGGTCCAGAACGTCGTCATCGACGCCTGCGTCCAGCTGCACGGCGGCTACGGCTACATGGAGGAGTACGAGGTCGCTCACGCTTGGATGGACGCGCGCGTCACGAAGATCTGGGCGGGCTCGAACGAGATCATGAAGGAGATCATCGGGCGCGACCTGGGCCTCGGCGAGGTGCGGGCGTAGCCCCGCCCGCGCACCCGGTCCTGGAGCTGCTGCGGGCGCGAGCCGCCCGCGGCGATGGCACCGTCGCGCCCGAAGACGACGGCGCCCGCGTCGCCCTCGTCCTCGAGGGCGGCGGCATGCGCGGCGTGGTCTCCTCCGCGATGGCCGACGCCCTCCAGGCGCGCGGCCTGACCGGCGCGTTCGACCTCGTCGTCGGCACGAGCGCGGGCGCGCTCAACGGCGCCGCGTTCCTGGCCGGCGTCGCGCGCGGCTGCACCGACAACTACCACGACGCCGAGCTCGTCCGGCGCTACATCGCGCCGCGCCGCCTGCTGATCGGCCGCGCCGCCGTCGACGTCGCCTTCACGCTGGATCGCAACAACCCCGGCCTGGACGCCGACCGGCACCGCCGCGCCGCCGAGTCGCCCGCGCCCCTGTACGTCGTGGCCGTCGACGTCGAGGCCGCGCGTCCCGCGGTGCTCGGCGACCTGACGACCGTCGAGGAGCTGCGCAGCGCGCTGCTGGCGACGAGCCGGCTGCCGTGGCTGGGCGGGCCGCCGGTGGCCTTCCGCGGCCGCCGCTGGCTCGACGGCGGCCTCGTCGACCCGATCCCCGTCGAGGCCGCGACCGTCCTCGGCGCGACCCATGTGCTGGTCCTCCAGACGCGCCCGGACGGCGTGCCGCGCACGCCCGCCGGCGGCCTCGTCGAGCGGATCATCGAGCGCCGGCTGCGCGCGCTGAACCCCGACCTCGTCGCGCTCGCGCGCGGACGCTTCGCCGTCTACGAGGAGGTGGTCGACAAGATCGCCGCCGACGCCTTCCCGGGCGCGTCGGTCCTCGCCGTCCGCCTGCCCGCCGGGACCGAGCCGGTCTCCCAGCTCGAGCGGCGCCCGGAGACGCTGCGCGCGGCGGCCGAGTCGGCGCGCGCACGGGTCGGCGCGCTGCTGGGCTGAGCGCCGTCGCGGGAAGGACGGAGCCCGCGCGGGGTCTTCATGGAGACGGTCCACCCATCCCCCTCCTCGGAGATCCCCATGAAGCGCTCCATCCTCATCGTCCCCA
>JAOPZD010000406.1 GCA_025964295.1 Conexibacter sp. | reverse complement strand
GTACCTCACGAGCCCCCGCGGTCCGGCAGCCCGATCGGCCTGCCGCCCGACACGGCGACCGCGAAGCGCCCGGCCAGCGCGCCCTCGTCGAGCGCCGCGGCGGCGGCGTCGACGCCCGCGGCGTCGGTCCCGGTGACGATCCACACCGGGTCGCTCACGTCGTCCTTGCTGTCCTTGACCCGCGTCGCGGCGATCAGGCCGGTGCCCGCCCCGAGCGTCCGCGTCACCGCGCCGCGCTCGTCGAGCAGGGCGATGGACCTGCCGTCGTCGGCCGGCTTGGCGAAGACCCCGCTGGTCGCCGGCCCGCGGCCCAGCAGCTTCGCGGTCGAGTCGCCGCGCACCGCGCTCCAGGGCCCGACGACGATGCGCAGTGTGTCCTGCACGAACGAGTTGCCGACGCCGCCGCGCGCCGCCACCAGGCCGAGGTCGGCGATCTTGCCCGCGACCGCGCCGCACGCCGCGGCCTTGGGGTCGGCGCACTCCACGCGCGTCGGCAGGCGGCGCCCGTCGACGCCGTGCAGGAACGGCTCGGGGAACGAGCCGACGACGGCCGGGACGTCGTCGGTGACGCCCCAGTCGTGCCAGTCCCACCAGACGCGGTCGCCCTGGTGGACCTTGACCGACGTCGCGCCCTTGTCGGCCTGGATGCCGTTGACGTAGAAGAACCAGTCGACCGACCGCCCGCCCTGCTGCCCGCCCGCGACGCCGTCGATCGACTGCACGAAGCCGCCGCCGAAGCGCGTCGCGACCTTCGGCGCGTTGCGCTGCAGCAGCCGCATCACGGTGTCCGAGCCGCCGGCCTTGGGCCGGTCGGCCTGGACGATCGGCTCGGCGCCGAAGTCCTTGGACACCAGCAGCTGAGTGTTGCTCGCCTTCGGGCCCGCGCCCAGGCCGCAGCCCGCGACGGCCGCGGCCGCCGCGATCAGCGCGACGATGGGCGCGAGCCGCCTAGGCAACGGTGAACACCACGCGCGAGGTCCCGCGGGCCAGCCGCAGCGTCTTGTTGCCCGCCTTGTCGACCACCTCGACGTCGAGCACGTACCGGCCGCGCCCCAGCCTGGACGGCAGCAGGTAGGTGAAGTCGGGCTTGGCGCCGACCGAGAACCAGAGCCCGTGCGTCGCGCCGCACTTCTTCATGGTCTTGAACTTCTCGGTCCTGGCGTCATAGGTCGAGCACGCCTTGGCGTCGGTGCGCGTGAGGCGCAGGCGGACGTCGGCGAGGCCGGAGCCGTCGGCGGCCACCTTGCCGGCCAGCTGGCGCGGGCCGCGGCCCTTCTTGTACTTCTTGCCCTCCGACACGGCGGTGATCGCCGCGTTGGCGGCGACCCTGTCGGCCGAGCCGCAGAAGCCGTCGTGGCCGTTGGTGACGCAGGCCGGCGCGGCCGGCGGCGCGGCCGACGTCGACCCCTTGACCGTCCCGCAGAACCCGTCGCTGCCGGTCGTCGCGCAGCCGGCGATCCGCGCCGGGGCGGCGTCGCCCTTGGTCGCCACAAGCGTGTACGGGCCGCCCGCCACCGTGACCTGCGCCTTGCCGTCGGCGCCGGTGGTCGCCGCCGCGGTCCCGCCGCTCACGGTCGCGCCCGCCGACGGCGAGAGCGCGGTGCCGGTGGACGAGCCGTAGCTGTCGTAGGAGGTCGCGGTGTCGGTCACCGCGACCGTGAAGGCCCGCCCGGGCACGGCGCCGGCGGGCGCGTCGAGGAGGACCGGATCGCCCCACCCGGTCGGCGCGACGTAGGCGCCGAAGCCCTTGCTGGCGTACCAGAGCAGCTTGTCGCCGTCGTGCAGCGTCGCGCCGCAGCCGTAGTCGTTGGAGGCCTTGCCGTTGATCGTGAACACCCAGCCGACCGAGTTGGGCGCGAGCGGGTGGTCCTCGCCCAGGATGCGCGTGGCGCCGTAGACGCTGCCGTCCCAGTCGCCCTTGGTCAGCACGTCGAGCGCGCCGAGCACGTTGTCGCCGCCCGGGCAGCTCTGGCCGCCCTTGGCGACCGTCGCCGGGGTGTCCAGGACGGTCGGCGCGACGGTCACGCTCAGCCCTTCGACCTCCACGGAGACCTTTGCCGCGAGCGCCGACGGCGCCGCGATCGCTGCGAGCGCGAGGCCTCCTACCAGGAGGCCGAGGATCTTCTGCTTCATGCGGGAACCACCCCTTGCCACGAGGGCGTCGAGTCCTTGACGGTCGGAGGCAGGTCTCCTGGCTTCCGGGCCTCTCCTCCCCGCGCCTTCCCAGGTCTCCTCGTCCCAGTGGCTTGCGTCGCGGCGCGACGCGTGCGGTGAGGCTCTCGCCCGGTCACAGTGGCGGGTCCGCGCCGGTCTCACACCGGTCTTCCCTTGGCCACCGACCCTAGATTTGCAAGCGGGAGCGTATCGCTCCGCGCCGGTAGCCTGCCTTCACGATGACGGTCAACCTCACGCGGATCTACACGAAGCTCGGCGACGGCGGCGAGACCCATCTCGGGGACATGAGCCGGGTGCCCAAGACGCACGTGCGGATCGAGGCCTACGGCGCGGTCGACGAGCTCAACGCCCAGCTCGGGGTGACGCTGACGCTGCCCGACCTGCCCGAGCAGCAGGCGACGTGGCTGCGGCGCGTGCAGAACGACCTCTTCGACGTCGGCGCCGACCTCGCCGTCCCGCACGGCGGCGACCGCGAGCGCCTGCGCGTCGACGCGGGCTACACGACGTGGCTGGAGGGCACCTGCGACGAGGTCAACGCCAAGCTCGAGCCGCTGAAGTCCTTCGTCCTGCCGGGCGGGACGCCGGCCGCCGCGCACCTGCACGTGTGCCGCACGGTCTGCCGCCGCGCCGAGCGGCGGGCGATCCTCGTCGAGGACGGCAACCCCGAGGTCGTGCGCTACCTCAACCGCCTCAGCGACCTGCTGTTCATCCTCAGCCGCGCGGCCAACGGCGGCGAGGAGCCGCTCTGGGAGCCGGGGGCGACGAAGGGCTAGCGGGCCGTCGGCGCGCGGAAGCCGGTCGCCATCACGCCGGCCAGCAGCGCGGCGAGCGCGGCGATCCCCAGCGCGCCGACGACGAACGTCGTGTGCGAGGCCGCGTAGCCGACCAGCGCGTGGGGCCGCGCGAGCGCCAGCCCGCCGGCCGCGCCCGCGGCCAGCAGCGCCACCATCAGCGCGGGGAGCGCGTCGCCGGGCCGGGTGGCGGCCTCGACGCCGCGGCGGCTGGGCCAGCGCTGCTCGGTCCAGCCGATCGCGCCGATCGCCAGCAGGACGTAGGTCGCGGCGACCAGGTAGCCGCCGAAGACGTCGGACGGGAAGTGCCAGCCCAGCGTCAGGATCGCGTAGGCGACGGCCAGCGCGTAGGCGCCGCCCAGCGCGGCGACCGTCGGGCGCAGCCGCGGCGGCGCGGCCAGGACGGCGCAGAGCGCCATCGTCATCGCCGCCGTCGAGTGCCCGGACGGCCACGACGCGGCCGCGATCTGCGCGTGGCCGAGCCACTCGTCGACCCGCGGCGAGGCCAGCAGCTGCTTGAGCGACTCGGTCGTGGCGCCGGTGGCGAGGAACAGGACCGGGATCGCCAGCGCGACCCGCCAGCGGCCGCGAACGAGCGCGATGAGCGCCAGGACCAGCGCGGTCAGCGCGTAGGGCCCGGGGTCGGCGGAGTGCGCGATCTGGTTGAGGACCGGCGTCAGCCGCGGCGTGTTGAGGCCGACGAAGCCGTTGAGCGTGCGGTCGTCGCTCTGCTGGGTCAGCGGGATCAGCTTGGCCAGCACGCCGGTCACCGCCAGGGCGGCGGCGGTCAGCAGGGCGAGCAGGAGCGGTGGTCCGGGGCGGCGCAGCATGTCGTCCGAGACCACGGTAGCCAGGCAGGATCAAGGGAACCTGAGGCGAAGTCGAACAGGCCATGAGCGTGCCGTCCGGGATCGTCCCCTCGCTGCGTCAAGCGCCGTTGCGCGATCGCGACGGCCTGCTGCTGGGCCGCGTGGAGGACCTGCTCTTCGACGCGCTGACCAACCGCCCGGCGTGGCTGGTCGTGCGCCTGGGCGACGGGCGCCGCACGATCGCGCCCGCCGCGCGGTCGCGTCCCGCGCTCGACGGCCTG
>JAOPZD010000377.1 GCA_025964295.1 Conexibacter sp. | reverse complement strand
CGCGATGGTGCCGCGCAGCTGCTCGTCGGCGTGGCGGACGTTCAGGCCCGTGCGCACGTGGACTTCGACGGACTCGTCGAACTTCGCGCGCTTGAGGTCCTTGACGAGCTTGATCGCCTCGGCGGGCAGGTACTCGTGCTCGCGGTCGACCTTGCTCTTGCTCTCGACGTAGGTCTTGCCGTGCTTGGCCATGACTAGACGACCTCCACGCCCATGCTGCGGGCGGTGCCTTCGATGATCTTGCTGGCCTGATCGAGATCGTTCGCGTTCAGGTCCTGCAGCTTCTTCTCGGCGATCGCGCGGACCTGGTCCTTGCTGATGCGGCCGACCTTGTTGCGGTGCGGCTCGCCGGAGCCCTTCTCGAGGCCGATGGCCTGCTTGATGAGCACCGCGGCGGGCGGCGTCTTGGTCACGAACGTGAACGAGCGGTCCTCGTAGACCGTGATCACGACCGGGATGAGCGTGCCGGAGTCCTGCTGGGTCTGGGCGTTGAACGCCTTGCAGAACTCCATGATGTTGATGCCGTGCTGACCGAGCGCGGGACCGACGGGCGGGGCCGGGGAGGCCTGGCCGCCGACGGCCTGCAGCTTGATCTGGGTGAGTACCTTCTTGGCCATTTCTGGGAAGCCTTCTAGATCTTCTTGACCTGATCGAAACCGACTTCGACGGGCGTCTCGCGACCGAAGATGGATACCAGGACCTTGAGCTTCTGGGCGTCCTGGTTGATCTCCGAGATCTCGCCGGAGAAGTCGGACAGCGGGCCCGAGATCACCTTGACGGACTCGCCGATGGAGAACTGGGCCTTGGTGGCGACCTTCTGCGCGACCTCGCGGTGCAGCAGGCGATCGACCTCGGGCTGGGTGAGCGGGACGGGCTCGTTGGAGGCACCGACGAAGCCGGTGACGCCGGGCGTGCCCTTGACGAGCTGCCACGAGTCCTCGTTGAGGTCCATGTTGACCAGCACGTAGCCGGGCATGGTCCGCTTCTCCTGCGAGACCTTCTGCCCGTCCTTCATCTCGGACACGGTCTCGGTCGGCACGACCACCGAGCGGATGGCGCGACGCTGCCCGAGGGAGCTCGCGCGATGCTCGAGGTTGGACTTGACCTTGTTCTCGTGTCCGGAATATGTGTTGACGACGTACCAGCGATACATGAAGTGAGATCCGTGGCGGGTGGGCCGCCTCTTAGATGATGAAGTCGACGACCTTCTGGGCGACCCAGTCGGCCACCCCGAGGTAAGCGCCCGCGACGACGACGAAGCCGACGACGACGCCGGTGGCCTGTGCGACCTGGCGGCGGTCGGGCCACTGGACGCGCTGCAGCTCGGCCCAGGACGCGCGGAGGAACTGCAGGAACCGCGGGCCGCCCTTGGGCGGATGCGCCGTCTGCCGGCCGCCCGTCCGCGCCAGCGCGCGGTCGTCCTCATCGACGTCGCCGTCGTCGTCGAGGTCGCCGACCGGCTCGCTCATGCGGCGGTCGAGCTCCTCGTCGACGTCGTCGTCGGTGCCCTCGGCGTTGGCCCCGCTCGCCAGGGCGGCCTCGAACTCGTCGACCTCGCCGGAGGCATGCTCCAGCTCGCCCGGGACGTTGTCCTGGTGCGGTTCGGTCGGCGCGGGGCCTTGCGGGTCGTTCCCGCCGGGCTGTCGATCAGGGGCCATCAAAGGCTCCGGGGACCTAGCGGGTCTCCCGGTGGCTCGTGTGGCAACGACACCACTTGCAGAACTTGCGCAGGGTGATGCGATCAGGCGTGTTGCGCTTGCTCTTATTCGTCTGGTAGTTGCGCCGCTTGCAATCCTCGCAGGCGAGGGTCACAGCGATACGCACGTCTCCGCGGGCCATAACGGGCTCCCGTGCAATCTGTACGAGGGGAAGGTGGTTCGACCGCTCTGACCCGGGGCAAAGAAAGGACTCGCCCCGGAGCGAGTCGACCTCGCAGGATAGCGCGGTTGCGCTCCCGACGGAGCGCGATGGTTCGGCCCTTGCGCTACGCCCGTGCCGATGCGGCAGGGTCGAGGCGGGTCATGGAGACCGACGCCTCGAGCTCGGCCCCTGCGGCGCCTCGGTAGACGCCCTTGATCGGCGGCACGTCGCCGTAGCGGCGGCCGTGGCCGATCTTGACGTGGGTCTCCCCCGCCAGCCGCCGGTTGGTCGGGTCGGCGCCGACCCAGATCGGCTCGCCGCGCCCGCCCGTGCCGGGCAGCAGCGCCTCCAGCCACGCGTGCGTCTGGACCTCGACGGAGTCGGTCCCCCCGTCCTCCGGCGCGCTGAACAGGTAGCCGGAGACGTAGCGCGCCGCGATGCCGTTGCGGCGCAGCAGCACCAGCCCGAGGTGCACGAAGTCCTGGCAGACGCCGGCGCCCGCGGCCAGCAGGTCCTCGATCGTCGAGCCGACGTAGGTCACGCCGGGCCGGTAGGCGAAGCGGTCGGGGATCAGCTCGTTGAGCCAGCGCAGCGTGGCCAGCGGCGTGCGGGCGCGCGCGATGTCGAGCAGGTCGGCGAGCCGCTCGTCGGAGGGCTCGTCGTCGGCGGCCAGCAGGAACTCGCCCGCCGCCTCGGCGTAGGTGTCGCCATCCAGGTGCTCCCACGGCGCCTCGGGCGCCTCCGGCGGCTCGCTGGTCACCACGCGGGCGCGGACGTCGATCGTCAGGTGGTCGTGCGGCCGAGCGACGCCGAACTCCAGGACCTCGGTGCCGAAGTAGTCGACGTGGCGGTGGACCCGCGCCTCGGGGTCCAGCCGCACGTGGAACTCGTCGCAGCGCTGGTTGGACGTCGTCGCGGGCCGCACGCGCAGCGCGTTGAGGTTGTCGCTGACCGGCGCCGCGTAGCGGTAGGCGGTGAGGTAGTGGATGTCGTAGTTCATGCGACCACGGTCCCGGCCGCGGCGATCGCGCCGGCGAAGTAGCGCTCGGCGATGTCGGCGTCGACCAGCGCGAGCTCGGACTGGACCAGCGAGCTGGCCTCGGCCAGGTTGCCATCCTCGGCGGCGGCGCGGCCACGGAACTCGAGGTCGGCGGCCAGCCGGCTGAGCCGCAGCACCGGCTCGGAGGACCGCGGCGCCTCGTCGGCGTCGACCAGCGCGCCGTGCACCGCGTCGACCGACGCCGCGACGGAGTCGGGGTAGGCGCGCTCGTAGAGCAGGAAGCGCGCGACCGGCCCGGCGTTGGGCGGCGCGGGCACCGCGCGGCGGAAGGCCTGGAAGCCGCCGACGGCCTGCAGCAGCGCGAGCGCCTGGCCGTCGCGGACGCCGTCGGTGCTCTCGACGTGCTCGCCGGGCGAGGGCATCGCGACGCGCAGCATCCGCAGGACCATGTCGGCCGACTCGATCCGGCCGCCGGCGACGAGGAACGCGCGCGCCTCGTCGCGCAGCATCGTCCGGCTGTTGAGCCCCCAGAACAGCGCGCTGCGCTCCTTGACGTACTGGAAGACGCTGTAGGGCCCCATCTGCATGCGGCCCTCGAGGTCGCCGGCGCTGAGCGCCAGGTGCGTGGTGTTGATCGCCTCCCACATCTCGGCGGAGATCACGTCGCGCACGGTGCGGGCGCCCTCCCGCCCCCGGGACACGCAGGAGATCACCGACGCCGGCTCGTCGCGGGCCAGCGTCATGCGGTTGAGCACCTCGTCGCGGCGGACCGGGCGCCCGTCGGCCTGCGCGCCCATGATCGCCAGGATCGAGCCCCAGCCGAGGCGCACGCCGGCGGGGTCGTCGGGCCGCCCCTGCAGCGACGCCTGGAAGACGCCGTCGAGCATGCGGGCGGTGTGCTCGGCGCGCGCGATGTTGCGCCCCAGCCAGAACAGCTCCTGCGCGATCCGCGACAGCATGGCCTAGCGCCGCCCGCCGCCCGGGCGCCCGATGCCGCCGCCGCGGCGCAGCTCGTCGCGCCGGCCGATCGCGCCGCGCAGCTGCTGCTGTTGCTGCTGCTGGCCCTGCCAGTCGCCGCCGTAGCGCAGGCCGGGCATCGTCGTGGGCACGATGTCGTGCAGCGCGGTGTCGCCCGCGCGCGCGGCCTCGCTGCGCACGTCGTCCTCGAGCACCCACGTGTCCTTGGAGCCGCCGCCGCGCGAGGAGTTGACGATCATCGAGCCCTCGGTCAGCGCGACGCGCGTCAGGCCGCCGGGCACGATCCGGATCTGCTCGCCGAAGACCGCGAACGGCCGCAGGTCGACGTGGCGGGGCGCCAGCGAGCCGTCGGGCATCGCGGTCGGGACGGTCGAGAGGTTGACGACCTCCTGGGCGATCCACTTCTCCGGCTGGGCGCGGATGACGTCGGCCAGGCCGTCGAGCGCCTCCTTCGGCGTGGCCGGCCCGATGAACACGCCCTTGCCGCCGGACCCGTCCGTCGGCTTGAACACCAGCTCGGCGCGGCGGGCCAGCGCGGTCTCGCGCTGGCGCTCGTCGGCCATCAGGTAGGTCCGGACGTTGTCGAGGATCGGCTCCTCAGACAGGTAGAACCGGATCATCTCCGGCACGTAGTGGTAGACGGCCTTGTCGTCGGCGACGCCGGTGCCCAGGGCGTTGGCGATCGCGACGGTCCCCGCGCGGTAGGCGCGCACGAGGCCGGGGACGCCGAGCAGCGAGTCGGGGCGGAACTCCAGCGGGTCGACGAAGTCGTCGTCCAGGCGCCGGTATACCGCGTGCACGCGCCGCAGCCCGGCGGTCGTGCGCATGTAGAGGACGTCGTCGCGGACGACGAGGTCGGAGGCCTCGACGAGCTCGACGCCCATCTGGCGCGCGAGGAACGCGTGCTCGAAGTAGGCGGAGTTCATCGGGCCCGGGGTCCAGACGACGACCGTCGCCTCGTCCTCCGCGCTGGGCGCGACCGAGCGCAGGCCCGCGAGCAGCAGCTGCGGGTAGTGGTCGACGGGCCGCACGCGGTGGTGGCGGAAGAACTGCGGGACCAGCCGCGTCATCGCCACGCGGTTCTCCAACACGTAGGAGATGCCCGACGGCGTGCGGACGTTGTCCTCCAGCACCTTCCACGAGCCGTCGGCGTCCCGGACGAGGTCGCAGCCCGCGACGTGGCAGTAGACGCCGCCCGGCGGGCGCACGCCGTGCGCGGCGCGCGCGAAGTGCGAGCGGCTGACGATCAGGCGCCACGGCACGATCCCGGCCTTGACGATGTCGCGCTCGTGGTAGACGTCGTCGATGAAGCGGTTCAGCGCGCGGATGCGCTGCTGCAGGCCGCGCTCGATGTGGTCCCACTCGGCGGCCGGCAGGATCCGCGGCACGAGGTCGAGCGGGAACGGCCGGTCCTTGACGGGCTCGTCCTCGCCGGTGGCGTCGAAGGTGATGCCCTGCTGGACGAAGATCGCGTCGCGGCGGTGGCCGGCGGCCGTCAGCAGCTCCGGGCCGAGCGCGGCGATCTCGGCGGCGAGCGAGACGGCGTGCGGGCGCGGCACACCGTCGGGCCCGAACACCTCGTCGAAGCACCCGGGCGGCGGCCGGTAGGCCGCGGTGTCGTCGGTGACCAAGTTGGACAGGGTGGTGATCCTGTACCCAGTCGGGGACGACATCTATGGATCTGGGTCGAAATCGGAGCCCGCGCGGGTGTACGCGTGGTCGAGTACGACATGCGCGAAGTAGGTAGCGTCAAGCAATCAACCGGCGCTAGAATGGAGGGCAAGATGCTCGGCCGGACCTACGAATCGCAACGCTGCTCGGTCGCCCGCACCCTCGAGCTGGTGGGCGAGCGGTGGACCCTCCTGATCGTCCGCGACGCGTTCCTCGGCGTCCGGCGCTTCGGCGACTTCGCCGACCGCCTCGGCGTCGCCC
>JAOPZD010000294.1 GCA_025964295.1 Conexibacter sp. | reverse complement strand
CCAGGCCGATCAGCGGGATGCGCAGGCGCTGGGCCTCGCGGACGCCGATGAGCTCGGTCTTGAGGTCGACGACGAAGATCGCGTCGGGCGTGCGCGTCATGTTCTTGACGCCGCCCAGGTTGGCGCGCAGCTTGGCGAGGTCGGCCTCGGCGCCCAGGCGCTCGCGCGTCGGCAGCAGGGCCAGCTGGCCGTCGGCCTCGTAGCGCTCCAGGTCGTGGAGGCGCTTGATGCGCTGGTTGATCGTCTGGAAGTTCGTCAGCAGGCCACCGAGCCAGCGGTGGTTGATGTGCGGCATGCCGCACGCCTCGGCGACGTCCTTGACGGAGTCGCGGGCCTGCTTCTTGGTGCCGACGAACAGGACGGTCCCGCCGCGGGCGGAGAGGTCGCCGACGAACTCCTGGGCCTGGCGGAGCAGACGCTCGGTCTGCAGCAGGTCGATGATGTAGATCCCGCCGCGCTCGCCCCAGATGAAGCGGCGCATCTTCGGGTTCCAACGACGCGTCTGGTGACCGAAGTGAACCCCGGCCTCCAGCAGCTCACGGATGCCGACATCGGTGGCGGCCATGGTGATGCTCCTTGATGGTGTGACGTATGAGATGCCCACCGGCCGGATGCGGGACCCAGGGCCATGGGGCGCCTGGGCAGGACCGCGTCCGCTGTGACCCGGCGGGGTCGAAGAACTGGACGCCTCCCAGGATAGACAACCCGCGCGCGCCTAGGCTTGCGGCCATGGACCTGCATCCGCTCGCCCAGGGCTTCGCGGACGTCGCCGCCGACTACGAGCGCGGGCGGCCGGGCTACCCGGCGGCGGCGGTCGACGCGGTGCGCGACGGCCTGGGTCTCGCGCCCGGCGCCCGGATCGCCGACGTCGGTGCCGGGACCGGCAAGCTGACGCGCGCGCTGCTCGTCGCGCCGGAGCGCTTCGACGTCGTGGCCGTCGAGCCGTTCGCGGGCATGCGCGACGCGCTGCGGGCCGCGCTGGGCGACGGCGTCGCGGTTCTCGCCGGGACCGCCGAGGCGCTGCCGCTGGGCGACGCGTCGGTCGACGCGGTGGCCTGCGCCGACGCCTTCCACTGGTTCGACGGCGCGCGCGCCGCACCCGAGCTGGCGCGGGCGATCCGGCCCGGCGGCGGGCTGGCGCTGCTGTGGAACACCACCGGGGGCGAGGCGGCGGCCGCGGGCCATGCGTGGGCCGCCGAGCTGATCGACCTCCTCAACGCCGCCCGCCCGGAGCACCCGGGCTTCACCGGCGAGCAGGGCCGCGAGGCGATCGACGCATGCGCCGCGTTCGGGCCGTTCGCGCGCGCCGACATCACCCACGTGCACCGCTCGTCGCGCGCGATGATGGTGGCCAACGTCGCCTCGATCTCCTACGTCGCGGTCCTGCCGGAGGCCGAGCACCGGGCGCTGCTGGGGCGGGTCGACGCGCTGCTGGCCGTCCACGGCGTCGAGGCCCTCGACGTGCCGCTACGGACGGCGGTCTGGACCGCGCGCCGCCTCTAGGGCGGCGGCGAGGTCGTCGGGCAGCGGGCTCTCGACCTCGATCGCCGCGCCGGTCACCGGGTGGGTGAACGCCAGCCGCCGGGCGTGGAGGAACTGGCGGGTGAGGCCGAGCAGGCCCGCGGTGCCGTACTCCGGGTCGCCCGCGACGGGGTGGCCGATGGCCTGCAGGTGCACGCGGATCTGGTGCGTGCGGCCGGTCTCCAGCGTCACCGTGAGCAGCGTGTAGGCGGGCAGCGCCTCGGCGATCGCGAAGTGCGTGCGCGCGGCCCGCGGGTTGTCGGTGTCGGTCGACATCCGGGTCCGGACGCGGCGGTCGCGGCCGATCGGCGCGTCGATGGTCCCGGTCCGCGACGGCGGCCGGCCCTCGACCAGCGCCGCGTACTCGCGCGTGATCTCGCGCCGCTGCAGCGCCTCCTTCAGCGCGGCGTGCACCGCGTCGGACTTCGCGACCACGAGCAGACCCGAGGTGTCGCGGTCCAGGCGGTGCACGAGGCCGGCGCGCCAGCCGTCCTCCCCGCCGGCGGCCGTTCCCTCGAGGGCCTGGGCGAGCGTGCCGGTGAGGTGCCCGCGCGCCGGATGAACCACGACGCCGGCGGGCTTGTCGACGACCAGCAGGTGCTCGTCCTCGAACCCGACGTCGTAGGCGACGGTGACGCCGATGTCGGCCGGCGCCTCGGGCTCGGCGTCGTCGGCGACCTCCACGACGTCGCCCGCGGCCACCTTGTGGCGCTTGGGCTCGGAGCGGCCGCCGACCGTCACGGCGCCGGCGTCGATCAGCCGGGCCGCGCGCGAGCGCGACCCCAGCGGCTCGGCGAGCAGCGCGTCCAGCCGCTGGCCGGCCTCAGCCTCGGTGACCGTCAGCCGCATGCGCGTCTGCGTCCTGCTGCTCGATGACCCACAGCAGCACCAGGACCCCGAAGGTGATGGAGATGTCCGCCACGTTGAACGCCGGCCACGCGGGGAGCTTGACGAAGTCGGTCACCGCGCCGTCGCGGACGCGGTCGATGATGTTCCCGATCGAGCCGCCGAGCAGCATGCCGGTCGGCAGCCACACCAGGCGCTTGTCGAGGTGCGTGGCGAAGTAGTACAACAACGCGGTGAGGGCGGCGGCGACCAGCACCACCACGATGATCCCGCCGCCGGAGAACGCGCCGAAGGCCACGCCGCTGTTGCGGACGTGCACGAGCGAGACGGCCGGCAGGACCGAGTCCTCCTCGCCGATGTCGATGCCGCCGCGCACCAGCGCCTTGGTCACCTGGTCGAGGACGACCACCAGCGCCAGGACGAGCCCGGCGCGCGCGACGACCCCGGCCCTCACCCCCGGATCAGGCTGACGACGATGCCGCCGACGACCCACAGCACGATCGTCGCGACCATCGGGCTGAGGTCCAGCGGGCCGAGCGGCGGGATGAAGCGACGGAAGATCGACAGGTACGGCTCGGCGAGGTCGCGCAGGAAGTCGAGGATCGAGCGCGACCAGCGCGAGTACGGGATCCGGCCGCCCACGTTGAAGTACATGGACGAGAAGATGTAGGCGATGATGATGATCGTGTAGACCAGCAGCAGCGCCTCCACGAAGCTCGCGACCGAGTCGCGGGTCGTCGCGAGGATCAGCATCAGGGACGTACTCCCAGCACGGCGTCGAGGGCGTCCTGAAAGGCGGCGCGGACACCGGCGCGCTCCAGCGCCGCCAGCCCGCGCGCCGTGGACCCGCCCGGCGAGGTGACC
>JAOPZD010000369.1 GCA_025964295.1 Conexibacter sp. | reverse complement strand
TGCGAGGAGACCGGCGCCGACGTCGTCGAGGTCGCCAAGGGCATGGGCCTGGACGACCGCATCGGTCCGAAGTTCCTGCAGGCCGGCCTCGGCTTCGGCGGCTCGTGCTTCCCCAAGGACGTCACCGCGCTCAAGCAGCTCGCGGGCAACTCGGGCTACCACTTCCAGCTGCTCAACTCGGTCATCGAGGTCAACGAGCTGCAGAAGCGCCGCGTCATGGGCAAGCTGCAGAAGCACCTCGGGTCGCTCGTCGGCAAGCGCGTCGGCCTGCTCGGCCTGGCCTTCAAGCCCAACACCGACGACATGCGCGAGGCGACGTCGCTGGTGCTCAGCGCGCGCCTGCAGGCCGCCGGCGCGACGGTCGTGGCCTACGACCCGATCGCCGAGGACGAGGCGCGCAAGCTCATCACCGGCGTGGAGTTCGCGCCGGGCGCGCTGGAGGTCGTCGACGGCGCCGACGCGGTCGTGCTCGTCACCGAGTGGGACGAGTTCCAGGACCTCGACTTCGGCGAGGTCGCCTCCAAGATGCGCGGCGACCTCCTCATCGACGGCCGCAACGCGCTCGATCCCGTAGCCGTGCGAGCGGCCGGGCTGGTCTACGAGGGCGTCGGCCGGGGTCACTAGGACCGTGCAGGCCGTGATCCTCGTCGGCGGGGAGGGCACGCGCCTGCGGCCGCTGACCTCGCGGCAGCCCAAGCCGGTCATCACGCTCGTCGACCGGCCGTTCATGGTGTACATGCTCGAGTGGCTGCGCTCGCACGGCGTCGACGACGTGGTGCTGAGCTGCGGCTTCGAGCCGACGAAGGTGCGCGAGGCGCTGGGCGACGGGTCCGACCTCGGCCTCCGGCTCCGCTACGTCGTCGAGCCCGAGCCGCGCGGCACGGCGGGCGCGCTGAAGTACGCTGACGAGCAGGTGGGGCTCGATGAGCGCTTCCTGATGCTCAACGGCGACGTGCTCACCGACGTCGACGTCGGCGCGCAGATCGCCCAGCACGAGGCGACCGGCGCGGTCGGCACGCTCGGCCTGGTCGCCGTCGACGACCCGTCGGCCTACGGGCTCGTCCTCTGCGATGCCGAGCACCAGGTCGTCGGCTTCCTGGAGAAGCCGGCGCCGTCGCAGCTGGGCGGCATCGACCGCTATTACATCTCCGCCGGGATCTACGTCCTGGAGCACGCGATCATCGACATGATCGCGCCGGGCGAGAACGTGTCGATCGAGCGCTCGATCTGGCCCGCGCTCGTGGGGCGGGGGCTGCACGGCTCGCGCGCCGACGGCGCGTACTGGATGGACATCGGGACGCCCGAGCGCTACCTGCAGGGGACGTTCGACATCCTCGAGGGCAACGTGCGCACGGGCGTCGCGGAGCTGCTCGGCTCCAGCTTCCTGGCGGTGGCCGACGACGTGCGGGCCGAGGGGCGGATCGTCCCGCCGGCCGTCGTCGGCGCGGGCTCGACGATCGGGGTCGGCGCGCACGTCGGCTCGCTGGTCGTCCTGGGCCGCGGCGTGACGATCGGCGCCGGGGCGCGCGTGGAGCGCTCGGTGGTCCTGGACGGGGTCACGGTCGGCGCGGGCGCGGAGCTGACGGACTGCATCGTCGCGCGGGGCGCGACGATCGCCGACGGGGCCGTGGTGCGCGGCGGCGCCGTGGTGGGGGAAGATGTCCGCGTCGGAGCAGGCAACGTGCTGACGGCGGGGATCAAGGTGTTCCCGGGGACGGAGCTGCCGCCCGGGGCGATCAAGTTCTGATGGAGTGATCGATCTGGGTGCACACGGGGATGAGGAGCCAGCAGCGATGACGACGACCAACCTGGAGCTCGATCGCGACAGCATCGGCCGGGTCGACACGACCGACCAGCTGACCGACGTGCTGGCGATCCCGGAGCACCTGCGCGACGCGCTGTGGAAGGCGGAGTCCGCGCAGCTGAAGGAGTGGGACAGCCCGGCGGGGCTGGTCGTCGCGGGCATGGGCGGCTCGGCGATGGGCGGCGCGCTGGCGCGGGCGGCGCTGGGGGACACGGCCTCGCGGCCGATCCTCTCGGCCCGGGCCTACGGGCTGCCGCCGTGGACGACGCCGGACACGACGGTGCTCTGCGCCTCCTACTCGGGCGACACCGAGGAGACGCTGGCCGCCTACGAGGCCGCCGGCGCGCTGGGCGCGACGCGGGTCGTGGCCACCAGCGGCGGCAAGCTCGCCGAGCTGGCGCGGGCCGACGGCGTGCCGGTGATCCCGGTCGCCGGCGGGTTGCAGCCGCGCGCGGCGGTGGCCTACATCACGGTGGCCGCCCTGGAGGTCGCCGCGCGCTGCGGCGCCGGGCCGCGCTGCGCGTCGGACATCGACGTGGCCGCCGAGCACCTCGAGGAGCTGGTCGTTGAGTGGGGGCCGGAGTCCGCGGAGGACTCGCAGGCCAAGGCGCTGGCGCGCGCGCTGGTCGGCACGATCCCGGTCTTCTACGGCGCGGGCTCGACCACGACGATCGCCTACCGCTGGAAGACGCAGTTCAACGAGAACGCCAAGGTGCCGGCGTTCTGCCACGAGCTTCCGGAGGCCGACCACAACGAGCTCGTCGGCTGGGCCGGCGCAGCGGAGCTGGGGCGCTTCAGCGCGACGTTCCTGGAGGACAGCGACACGCACCCGCGGATCGCGGACCGCGTCGAGCTGACCGAGGGGCTGATCCGCGAGGCGGCGGCCGGGACGTTCCGCGTGCCGACGCGGGGGACGACGTCGGTCGAGCGCGTGTTCTCGCTCGTGCTGCTCGGGGACCTGACCTCGGTCTACCACGCGGCGCTGCGCGGCGTGGACCCGGGGCCGGTCGCGTTGATCGAGCGCCTCAAGCAGCAGCTCGCCGAGCGGTAGGCGCGCGCGGCGGCGCGGTCGTCGCGGCCGCGGCGCGTTGGGGCGTCGGGGGCCTGACGCGCGGGCCGGCGGTGGGTCAAGCGGGATGCGCGCGTTCCGATCACCCGGGACGACGACCGCGGTCGTCGTGCCGCCATGCTCCGCCGTCGCCTCCCCCTGCCGCTCGCGCTCGCGCTGTCGGCCGCCCTCTGCGCGGTCACGCCCGCGCGCGCGGCGACGATCGGGCCCGACGGCGCGGCGTTGAAGCTCGCGGCGATCGCGGGCGAGGCCAACGACTTCACGATCGCCGTCGGCGCTACGACCGTCGACGTCGGCTTCCCGGCCGCGGGCCAGCTGACCGGCAGCGGCACGTGCTACCTGCGGACGACGCGCTCGATGCGCTGCGCCCGGCCTGCCGCGCTGACGATCGACCTCGGCGACGGCGACGACCGCCTCACGGTGACCGGCTCCTCAGCGCTGGCGCTGACGGTCAGCGACGGGGACGGCAACGACGTCGTGACGACGGGCGCCGGCGCGGACACGTTCGTCGACGGCGCGGGCGACGATGCCTTCACCGGCGGCGCCGGCGACGACCGCCTCGTCGCGGGCCCGGGCGCCGACGCCTTCGCGGGCGGCAGCGGAACCGACACGGTGGACTACTCCGCGCGGACCGCGCCGGTCACGGTGACGCCGGACGGCGTGGCCGCCGACGGCGAGGCGGGCGAGGGCGACCGGGTCGGTGCCGATGTCGAGCAGGTGCGTGGCGGGTCGGCCGCCGATGTCCTGACGGCGGGGCCGGCGACCACGCTGCTCGACGGCGGCCCGGGCGACGATCAGCTGACCGGCGGCGCCAAGCTGCTCGGCGGCGACGGCTCCGACGTCCTCGTCTCGCCGGTCGCGAGCGCGTCGCTCGACGGCGGTGCGGGCGACGACCAGCTGACGACCTCCGCCGCGACGGGCGCGGCCAAGCTCGACGGCGGTGACGGATCCGACAGCTTGCGCGGCGGCGCGGCCGGCGACCGCCTGACCGGCGGCGCGGGCGACGACGACCTCGCGGGCAACGGCGGGGACGACACCCTCGACGGCGGGACCGGCGACGACCGCCTCGACGCGGGCGAGGGTGACGACGCGCTCAGCGGCGGCGACGGCCCCGACGTCCTGCTCGCGGGCGAAGGCACCAACGTGCTCTCCGGCGGCGCGGGCGACGACCGGCTCGAGGCGGGCGTCGGCAACGACCGGCTCGACGGCGGCGACGGCAGCGATGCGCTGTCGGCCGGCGGCGGCAACGACCTGATGACCGGCGGCGCCGGCAATGACGTCCTCGACGCGGGCGGCGGCGACGACCAGCTCGATGGCCAGGGCGGCGACGACGTCCTGCACGCGGGCGCGGGCAACGACCGGCTCGGCGGCGGCGAGG
>JAOPZD010000242.1 GCA_025964295.1 Conexibacter sp. | reverse complement strand
CGCGGTCACCGCCGCGTCGCCGGCGCGGACCGCCGCGCGCCGCTGCGCGCGCCGCTGCTCCTTGACCGCCTTGAAGAGCCGGCCGGTGGCGCGCCGCACCGCGACCGCGTCGGGGTGCTCGGCCGGGAGCTGCTGGACCTCGTCGAGGACGCTCAGCGCGTCGGCGAGGCGATCGGGATCGATGCCGTCCATGTGCCCCCAAGCGTAGAAGGGGGCGCGCCGCTACAGCAGGCCGAGCGCCTTCGCCGCGCTGTCGGCGAGGTTCAGCAGCGGCGACGGGATGACGCCGAAGACGATGATCGCGGCGCCCGCGAGCACCGCGACCAGCGTGATCTCGGTGGGCGGGCCGGCATCGCGGTCGGTGATCGGGTCGGCGCCGGCCAGGCGCGGGGAGCCGTCGGGGTTGACCGTCGTGACCTCGGCGGCGGTCGCCGGACGCATCCAGATCGCCGCGACGACCTTGAGGTAGTAGGCCAGCGAGATCATCGAGCCGATGACGATGACGATGCCCAGCCACGTGTAGCCGCCGTCGGCCGCCGCGTCGATGAGCGTGAACTTGCCGATGAAGCCGGCGGTCGCGGGCATGCCGGCGAGCGAGAGCATCGCGAGCGTCAGCGGCCAGGCCAGCAGCGGGCGCGACAGGCCGATGCCGGCGATCGAGCGGATGTCGTCGCCGAACGGCGTCTCGCGCTCGCGGGCCGCGATCACCGCGAAGGCCGCCATGTTCATGAACAGGTAGATCGTCAGGTAGAAGACGGTGGCCTTGATCCCGACGCGCGAGGCGACGACGACGCCGGCCAGCAGGTAGCCGGCCTGCGCGACCGAGGACCACGCCAGCAGGCGCTTGAGCGACGACTGCGACAGCGCCCCGATGTTGCCGACGATGATCGTCACCGCGGCGAGCGTCGCGATCGCCGGGGCCCAGTCGCTGCTGGCGTCGATCAGCGCGACGTCGAAGATGCGCAGCGCGGCGCCGAAGGCGGCGGCCTTGGTCGCCACGGCCATCCACGCGGTCACGGGCGTCGGCGCGCCCTCGTAGACGTCCGGCGTCCACTGGTGGAACGGCGCGACCGAGGCCTTGAAGGCCAGGCCGACGAGCGTCAGCGCGATGCCGGTCAGCAGCAGCGAGTCGTGCGCCGCGCCGCTGGAGATGCCCTGGGCGATCTCGCGGAAGTCCGTGCCGCCCGTGGCGCCGTAGAGGAACGCCAAGCCGTACAACATGGTCGCCGAGCCGACGGAGCCGATGATGAGGTACTTCAACCCCGACTCCAGCGAGCGCTCGCGGCGCATCTCCGTCGCGCACAGCACGTAGAGCGGGACCGACAGGAGCTCCAGCCCGAGGAAGACCGTGACCAGGTTCTGCGCGGCGGCCAGGATGACCATGCCCGCGGCGCTGGTCAGCATCAGCGCGAAGAACTCGCCGTGGGCCGCCTCGCGCGGGGCGATCGAGCGCCACGCCAGCAGCACCGTGCCGATGCCGGTCACGCTGACGATGAATGTGATCATCAGCGTCAGGTCGTCCAGGCGCATGGCGCCCTGCGAGCCCTTGGCCACGAACAGGTCCTTGGCCTCGTCCCACTGCCAGACCCCGCAGCCGATGGCGGCGCCGAACGCGACGATCGTGAGGAACGGGACGACCTGCTCGCGGATGAAGCGCCCGCTCAGCAGGCCGGCCATCAGCACGACGATCGAGCCGCCCAGCAGGGCGAGGATCGGCGAGACGCCGGCCCAGTCGATGGTGGGCGTGGAGACGGCTGCGAGCATGGGGGACAAGTGGGTCACGATCAGGGCGTGGGCTGAGCGGCGGCGGAGGCCTGCTGCGGCGCGGAGCCCGAGATCCGGCTCGCGGCCTGCACGGCCTTCGTGATGGTCGGCTCGCCCTTGTGCAGCGCGAGCTGCGGGTCGAGGGCGAAGAAGAGGATCGCCGCGACGAGCGGGACGAGCACGAGGCCCTCGCGGAGGCTGATGTCGCGCGAGACGACGTTCGGCCCGACGCGGTTGTGCATCGCGCGGATGAACAGCCGCAGCGAGTAGACGGCGGCCAGGCCGACGCCGGTGAAGGCGATCGCGGCGATGACGAGCTTGGTGTGGAAGACGCCGAGCAGGATCAGGAACTCGCCGACGAAGTTCGACGACCCCGGCATGGCGAGGTTGGCGAACGTCACGATCAGGAACAGCGCGGCGAGCACGGGCGCGCGGAACGCGATCCCGCCCATGTCGCGGATGTCCTCGCTGCCGGCGCGCTCGGCGAGGTAGCCGACGATCACGAAGGCCGGGGCGACGACCAGGCCGTGGTTGACGGCCTGCAGGATCGCGCCTTGCGCGCCGTCGGCGTTCAGCGCGAAGATGCCGAGCGTGATGAAGCCCAGCTGCGCGACCGACGAGTAGCCGAGCACGAGGCGCGCGTCGGTCGTGGTGAAGGCCATCGCCGAGCCGTAGAGGATCGATCCGAGCGAGAGGACCAGCATCAGGTCCTGGAAGTGCGCGGAGGCGTCGGGGAAGATCGGGAGCACGACGCGCAGGAAGCCGTAGGCGGCGACCTTGGACAGCACGGCCGAGAAGACGGCCAGCACCGGCAGCGGCATGTTGCGGTAGCCGTCGGGCATCCAGCCGTGGAACGGGAACGCCGGCATCTTGACCAGGAACGCCGCGGCGAAGCAGAGGAAGATCCACTCCTGCGAGCCCTTGGGCAGGATCGCCGCGGCCTGCGTCAGGTCGCTGAAGGCGAAGCTGACCTCGCCGCCGGTCTGGTGGGCGACGAGCACGCCCGTGGCGATCGCCGCGGCCAGCATCAGCAGCGAGCCGACCAGGGTGTAGATGAACAGCTTGGTGATGGCCGCCACGCGCGTGGCCGGCGGCCCCCAGATCCCCGCGAGGAACAGGAACGGCAGCAGCATCAGGTCGAAGAACAGGACGAACAGCGCCAGGTCCTGGGCCATCAGCGCGCCGAGCACGGCGGACTCGGCCAGGCCGAGGAAGAAGAACATCTGCGAGCTGTGCGGGCGGGTGGGCTCCGGTCGCAGGGCCGCCCACACGAGGCAGACCAGGAAGATGAACGCGGCCAGCGCGATCAGGAACAGGTTGAGCCCGTCGATGCCCAGCTTGTAGTGGATCCCGAGCTGCTTGATCCACAGCTGGTCGGTGACGTCCTGCAGCCCGCGGGCGGCGCGGTCGAAGTCGGCGATCGCCCAGATCGTCCACGCGAACGTCGCGAGGGCGCCGAGGATCGTCAGCGCGCGCGAGGCGACGCCGGGCAGGAAGAGCCCGAGGAACGCCGCGGCGGCGGGCAGCCAGAGGGGGATGGAGAGAGGGAGGCTCACGAGGACTGGATCAGGAAGTACAGGATCACGGCGCCGGCGCCGACGAGCAGCAGCGCCGCGTAGGCGCGCAGGAAGCCGGACTGCATGGCGCGCACGGCGGCCGAGCCGGCGCGCACGACGCCCGAGGTGCCGCCGACGAGCGTGCCGTTGACGAAGATGCGCTCGAACGTCTGCTGGCCGAAGCGGCCGAACCAGCCGAACGGGCGGACGACGACCCAGTCGATCAGCTCGTCGAAGTACCACTTGTTGAAGAAGAAGCGGTGCAGCGCGGGGACGCGCTCGCGGATCCGCACGGCCACCTCGCCGTTGGCCTTGCCCCAGATCGAGTAGGCGATGAAGATGCCCAGGAGGCCGAGCGCCGCGCCGAGCACGAGGCCCAGGATCAGCTTGCCGTCCGACGCCTGGTGGACGACCGAGGAGCGCGCGAACGTCGGCTCCAGGAACGTGTCCAGCCAGCTCGTCGTCTTCGGGATCAGTACGACTCCGCCGACGGTCGCCAGCACGGCCAGCGTGCCCATCGCGAGCTTCATCCCGAACGCCTGCTCGGCGATGTGGTGCTCCGGGCCGGGGAAGCCGACGTCGGTGTCCTCGACCTCGCCGCTGGCCGGGTTGGTCGGCTCGTGGGCGTGCCAGACGTGGCCGGTGTCGATCAGCGTGCGCGCCTGCTCGTTGGGCTCGCCCCAGAAGGCGCGGAAGATCATCCGCCACGTGTAGATCGCGGTCATCAGCGCGGTGATGTAGCCGACGACGTAGAGGATCCAGTGCCAGCCGCCCGTCTCGGCCTGGACGAGCAGGATCTCGTCCTTGGAGAAGAACCCCGAGAACGGCGGCACGCCGGACAGCGCGAGGCCGCCGATGATGAAGCAGCCGTAGGTGAAGGGCATGGCCTTCTTGAAGCCGCGCATCCGGTCGAGGTTCTGCTCGCCGCCCATCGCCGAGATGACCGAGCCGGCCGCCATGAACAGCAGCGCCTTGAAGAACGCGTGCGTCATCAGGTGGAACAGGCCCGCGACGTAGGCGCCGGAGCTGACGGCCATGACCATGTAGCCGATCTGCGACATGGTGGAGTAGGCGATGACGCGCTTGAGGTCGGTGACGACCATGCCGATCGTCGCGGCGACGAAGAGCGTGACGGCGCCGATGATCGTCCCGACGTCGGCCGCGGCGACCGACTGCTCGAAGAGCGGGTGCATGCGGGCGATCAGGTAGACGCCGGCGGTGACCATCGTCGCGGCGTGGATCAGCGCGGAGACCGGCGTCGGGCCCTCCATCGCGTCCGGGAGCCACGTGTGGAACGGGATCTGCGCGGACTTCGCGAACGCGCCGACGAGCAGCAGGATCAGGCCGGCGGTCAGATCGCCGTGGGCGCTGGCCCCGATCTGCTTGGCCTGGGCGAACGTGCCCAGGAAGTCGAGCGTGTGGGAGTGCTTGAGGATGAAGAACGTGCCGAGCGTCAGCCCGATGTCGCCGACCACGTTGATGACGAACGCCTTGATGCCCGCCCGGGTCGCCGTCTCGCGGCGGTACCAGAAGGAGATCAGCAGGTAGGACGCCGCGCCGACGAACGCCCAGCCGACGATCAGCAGGAAGAAGTTCGCCGCCAGGACCAGCAGCAGCATCGAGAAGACGAAGAAGTTGAGGTAGGCGAAGAACCGCGTGTAGCCCCGGTCGCCGCTCATGTAGGCCAGCGAGTAGATGTGGATCAACGTCGAGACGCCCGTGACGACGAGCAGCATCAGGACGCTCAGCGGGTCGACGAGGATCGACATCTTC
>JAOPZD010000212.1 GCA_025964295.1 Conexibacter sp. | reverse complement strand
CGTGGTCGCCGCCGTCGCGTTCGCGCGAGCCCACGGGCTCGGTGTCGCCATCCGCGGCGGCGGCGTCGGCTGGGTCGGAGCGGGCCCGGGCACCGTGCTCCTGGACCTGCGCGCGTTGGACGAGGTGGTGGTCGACCGCGCGCGCGGGACCGTCCGGGTCGGCGCCGGCGCGCTCTGGCGCGACGTCCACCTCGCGCTCGCGCCCCACGGCCTTGCCGCCGCGGGGCCGCAGTTTCCCCGCCTCAGCGTCGCGGGCTTCGCGCTGGGCGGTGGCCACGGCTGGCTCTCTCGCAAGCTGGGCTGGGGCTGCGACACGCTGCGGTCGGTCGACCTCGTCACCGCCGACGGCCGGCTCGTGCACGTCGACGCCGGCGAGCACGCCGACCTGTTCTGGGCACTGCGCGGCGCCGGCCACAACTTCGGGGTCGCCGTCGCGCTCGAGCTCACCGCGATCCCGTTGCAGACCGTCACGGCCGGCGCCGTGTGGTTCGCCCCTGACCGCACCGCCGAGGTCCTGGCCTTCTACCGCGACTGGGCGCCGGCGCTGCCCGACGAGGTCTCGACGATCGTCGGCGTCTCGCGCCCTCACACCGACGCACAGGCGCTCGCGCCCTGGGCCGATCAGGCGTGCGCGCACGTCCTCCTCTGCCATTGCGGCACCGCCGCGCAGGCCGCGCACGACCTCTCATCGCTCCGTGGCCTCCGGGGGATCGTCGCCGATGGCATCAGCGAGCTGCCCTACTGGCAGCTGGCCGCCGGCAACGACGTCTTCGCCCCTGGTCCGCATCGCCGCTCACGCATGCGCTACCTGCGAGACCTCACCGACGCCGTCGTCGACACCACGGTCACCCGATTCGCCGATCCCCACCCGCGGACGATGATGGGCACCCACTACTACGGCGGCGCGATCGCCCGCGTCGACGAGCACGCCACCGCGCTCAGCCACCGCCACGAGCCCTGGAACTACATGGTGGCCATGACCTGGACCGAGGCCAGGGAGGGCGACGCCCTGCGCGAGTGGCAGGACGCCTACCTCACCGACCTGGGCCCTGACAGCGTCGATGCCGCCTACGTCAACTACCTCTGTCAGGAGCCCGAGCGCGTCGCCAAGGCCTACAACCCACGCACCTGGCAGCGGCTGCGCCGCCTCAAGACGACCTGGGACCCCGACAACGTCTTCGCCACCAACCAGAACGTCCCGCCGAACGAGCGCTAAGAGAACTGCGGGAAGAACGTGTAGGCCAACGGTCGCCTGGCCGAGCGTCAGGCCCTCGGTGAACGCCGTCACACCGAACGCCTGGTTCAACGCGGCGGCCGCCCCGGCGGTGAGCTTCGCGGTGACCGGGCCGAGCGTGACGCCCGAGTGGATGCGCAGCGATACGCCTGCGAACGAGAGGTCGAGGATCGAGGCCCGGTCGCCGGCGTTGATGCGCGCCGTCAGACCCGGTCGCCGATCCAGGTTGATGTTGAAGTCGGTCAGCGTGACGGTCGTCGAGCCAGCGGTCAGTGATGCCGCCGCGCTGGCGGACCTGCCAGCTCACGATGGCGGAGAACACCGAGTTGACGATCGGGAACCGCAGGCCATCGGCCCCCGCCGTGGCCGGCGCGACGGCAAGGAACAGGACAACGAGAGCTACGTGCCCCGGTCCGCGACGGGTTGCCCGACCGCTCAGCGTCCAGTGAAGTTCGCCGGGCGTCGTTCGATGAACGACATCATCCCTTCGGCGCCGTCCGCGGTCTGCAGCAGCTCCACCATGTCGCCGGTCAGCCGCGCCGCCGCAGCCGAAGACCCGTCCGCCAGCGCCCGCTGCGCGGAGGCGAGCGTCGTCCGGACGCCGAGCGGCCCCGAGCGGGTGGCGATGGCGTGCGCGAGCTCGACGGCGCGATCGAGCTGCGCCCCGGGCTCGGTGACCTCCTGGACGAGTCCGATGCGGTGCGCCTCAGCGGCGTCGTACTCGTCGCCGGTCAGCAGCCAGCGCATCGCGTTGCCCCACCCCGCCTCGCGCGGGAGCCGGATCGTGGCGCCGCCGAACGGGTAGATGCCGCGCTGGATCTCGAGCTGGGCGAACCTCGTGTCGCTGCTGGCCACGCGGATGTCGGCGGCCAGGAGCAGCTCGATGCCCAGCGTCATGCACCACCCGTGCGCGGCGGCGACGACCGGCGTCGTCCACCCTTTGCCGTCGTTGCGCCACGGATCGCGGGCGTCGTCAGGGTAGGCGAGACGGCCCTCCGCCAGCGCCGGCCCGACCTCGGCGAGATCGAGACCGCCGGTGAAGTGCTCGCCGTGAGCGAAGAGCACGCCGCAGCGCAGATCGTCGTCGCGTTCGAGCAGCCCGTAGGCGCGACCGAGCTCCATGAGCAGCTCGATGGTGAACGCGTTGCGCTTGTGCGGGCGGTTGAGACCCATCAGCAACACATGTCCGCGCCGCTCGAGCGTGAGCACATCGGAGCTCATGCGGGCGCTCCCGAAGCCAGGAGCTTGGCCGCCCAACGGACATCGCCGCGGCGGTCGGGGAGGTCGAGGACGGTGACGACCGTCAGCGTCAAGCCGACGGCGAAGCACGTGCGCACGCGATCCTTGGACGCTCCCGAGAGCTTGCGCATGCGTCCTAGCAGCTCGGCGTAGCGCAGCGTGACCGCGTCGCCGACCTCCGCGTCGCCCGCGACCGCGAGCGCGTGCATGTGCAGCCGGAGCGCGGACGGGTCGTCGCGTAGCAGCAGGCGGTAGGCCTCGCCCATCGCGAGAATGGGATCGCCGCCGCCAGCCGCCACGGCGTCGGCGAACGCCCGCTCCATCCGACCGAACGCGCTGCCCGTCGCCGCAATGAACAGCTTGCGCTTGCTCGAGAACAGCCGCAGCAGATACGGATGCGAGATCCCAGCACGCGCGGCGATCGCCTCGACACGAGCGCCGTGCCAGCCGTGCTCGCCGAACTCGACGACCGCCGCGTCAAGGACGAGATCGCGACGGTCCGTCCCTGACATCCGCGTCCGCGATACCTCTGCGACAGGAGCCATGCCACGAAGGTACAGACCTGTTCGTTCCTCGTCCAGGCCACCGGCCGCGCTGATCATCGTGGTGAGGATGAGACGGGGCCGTGTCGGGCAGGTCCAGGCGGCCCACCGCGACTCCCGCCTCCACAGCGGCGAGCGCCTGACGCAGGAGCTCGCGGTCGTCCCGAAGTCGTCGTGAGCCCGTGGCGCACACCGCAGGGTCGAAGCAGACGTCCCGGGTCCTATAGACTCCCCGACAGCAACTTCCGCGGAATTGGTCCGAAAGATGCGAAGTCTGCGGCGAGTTCGAACGGAGGAAGGTCATGAGCGACTGCCACGACACATGCGCCCAGGTCATCGACTCGTTCGGCGGCGTAGATCGCTTCCGCACCGCAAAGCTACGCCGACGGGAGCCAGGCCCCGATGAGATCCGGGTCAGAGTTGCCGCGACGAGCGTGAACCCCGTCGATCTGCAGACACGCGCTGGCCGAGTCGTAGGGGCCGAGGCAGCGGTCTTCCCAATGGTTCTCGGTTGGGACGTCGCCGGCACCATCGAGAAGATCGGACGCGACGTGGAGGGCTGGCAGGTCGGCGATCGGGTCGCCGCGATGAGCTTTCAGCCCACGGAGCAGAACGGCACCTACGCGCAGCGCATGAACCTGGCGAGCGGCGACGCTGCTCTCGTCCCGGACGTCCTTCACCTCACTGAGGCGGCCACGATCCCTCTCGCCGGACTGACGGCCAGCCAGCTCGTGCGATCCGTCGGCGTCGCCTCCGGTGGCTCACTGCTGATCGACGGTGCCATGGGCGCCGTCGGCCGCCTCGCCGTCCAGCTGGCCAGCCAACGGGGGATCATGGTGTTGGCCGCGGTCAAGGCCGAGGATCGCCGCGCCGTCATCGCGCTCGGAGCCAGCGACGTCCTGGATCGCGGCGACTTCTTGGAGGACGCCCGCGACCTCTACGCCGGCGGCGTCGACGGCGCGATCGACCTTGTCGGAGGCGACACCGCCCGCACCGCCCTGGCGTCGGTGCGCGACGACGGAACGTTCGCCACCGCGTTCACCGACTACGACGATCCCGGCGATCAGCTCTCCCCAGAGCGAGGCATCCGGGTCGACGTCCTGCGGGTTCATCCAGACACTGCTGAGCTCACGCGGCTCCTGGAGGCAGCAGGACGTGGCGCGTTGACGTCTTCAGTGGAGCGCACCTATCCGTTGAGCGAGGCGGCGGAGGCGCATCGTCGCCAAGAGCAGGGCGGCCTCCGGGGCAAGCTGGTCCTGCTCCCATGACCGACGTCACCCCCGGCGAGCTCATTGTCCGCCAGCTGCTCAGCCCCCGCGGCCGGCGCCGTTTGAGCCACGAGCACTGAGGAGATCGGGCGCCGCGGCGCCGCTCAGCCCTCTCGGACGCCGAAGACGCGGGCGGCGTTGCCGCGCCCGACCTTGAGCTTGTCGTTGCGACACAGCAGCGACGCATCGAACCACTCGACCGCCTCCTGCATGGTCTCGTAGGGATAGTCAGAGGAAAAGAGCACGCGGTCCACGCCGATCTCACTGATCGCTGCCTGGAGCGTCCTGGTGTGGAAGTGCCCGCTGGTGGTCAGCAGGAAGTTGTTGTTGAAGTAGTGGCCTACCGGCTCCTTCGCCCGGCCGAGCCCCTCGCCTTCCCGTTGCTTCTCCAGCCGGTGCTCCAGCCGTGGCAGCGTGAAGGGCAGGCCCTCCCCAAGGTGCCCGAGGATCACCTGGACGTCTGGCATCTGATCGAAGAGCCCGCTGAGCATGAGGCGCACCGCGTGCGTGGCGGTCTCGTGGCCGAAGGCCCACGCCGATCCGACCAGCGACGAATACCCGTCGTAGATGCGGGTCTGGCTGGGAAGCGGCTCACGAGGGTGCAGGTAGACCGGGACGCCAAGCTCGTCCACTGCCCGCCAGAGCGGCTCGTTCTCGGGCTCGTCGAGGTAGCGCGCGTGCTCGCCATCGCCGACGTTGGTGTAGCCGTTGATGATCGCGCCCTTGGCCCCCAGGTCGCTGACAGACCGTCGCAGCTCGTGCGCTGCCGCCTGAGGATCCTGCATCGGGACCGACGCGAAGAACGCAAAGCGGTCGGGATGAGGCTCGACGAACTCACGGTGGACCTGGTCATTGACCGCGCGGGCCGAGGACACGGCCAACTCGACGTCGGTGATCGACTGGATCCCGGGTGAGGTCAGCGACAGGATCGTGAGGGCAATGCCACAGGCGTCCATGTCGCGCAGTCGCTGATCGACGTCCAGCAGCCGCTCGTCGACCCATTTCATGTAGGCCTTCCCGTTGCGGGATGCCTCCCCCGTGTCGTCCCAGAGGCGGTTCATCGCCTCGGTGGAGAGGTGTTCTTCCAGCGCGATCTTGTTGTTCATGGCCTCGTGGGATGGTTGAAGGGTCCGGCGCCCCGGCCGGCCGAGGTCGGCCGGGGCCCGGCGGGGAGGAGGCCTGGGCGGCGGGAGCCGCTCAGGCGGGGGTCGTGCCCGGAGAAAGGCGGATGTGCTTGAACTCGATGAAGTCGTCCAGGACCGCGAAACCGCGCATGCGCCCCACGCCGCTGCCCTTGTAGCCGCCCTCTTCGAACTGGTCGTGCAGCTTGGCCCAGTCGTTGACCCAGACCGACCCCGACTCGAGCGCGAGCGCGACGCGCAGGGGCACGTCCACGTCGCGCGAGAACACACTGGCGCTCAGTCCGTACTGATTGTCGTTGGCCAGCTCGATGGCCTCCGTCTCAGTCGCGAACGTCTGCATGGTGAGCACTGGGCCGAAGACCTCCTCCTGCACGATGCCCATCGCATTGTCGGAGACCTCGAGCAGCGTGGGGCGGTAGAACGCCCCAGCCGCCAGCGGACCCTCCCGCACGGGTCCGCCCCGGACGACGACCTTCGCACCCTGGCTGATCGCTTCTTCGACGACGCGGTCGATGCGATCGACGTTGTGCTGGTCGATGATCGGGCCCATGTCGCTGCTGGGATCGGCGGCCGGCCCGACCTTGACGGCGTCCAACAGCGCGCCCAAGTCTCGGCGCACCTGTTCGGCGATGGCGTGATGCACCAGCAGCCGGCTGCCGGTCATGCAGAACTGACCCGAGAACACGATCAGCGCAGAGACCACGATGGGCAATGCGGCCTCGAGGTCGGCGTCCTCGAACAGGATGAGCGGCGTCTTGCCTCCGAGCTCGAGCCCGACCCGCTTGAGGTTGTCCGACGCCGTCGCGCTGATCGCCTTGCCGGTCTTGGTGCTGCCGGTGAAGCTGATGATCGGGACGTCGGGCGAGCGGACGAGCAGGTCACCCGGCACATGCCCTCCGGTCACGACGTTCACCACGCCCGGCGGCAACCCCTCGGTCCCGCCGATCAGCTCCGCCATGAGTGCGTTGGTCTGCGCGGTCTGACGCGGCAGGCTCATCACCGCGGTGGTACCGGCCGCGAGTGCCGGTGCCAGCGACCGGATGCCCAGCGCCACCGGCGAGTTCCAAGGCGCGATGATCCCGGCGACCCCGGCAGGCTGTCGCACCACCATGCTGAGCTCGCCTTCGGAGACCTGGCTGTTGCGGCCTGCGTCGGTGAGGGCCAGTGCAGCGTTGAACCGCAGCGTCTCGGGTGCGAAGTTCACCTCCAGCGTGCCCTGCGGATGCGTCTTGCCATTCTCCAGCCCCAGCAGCTCGACGAGCTCACCGGCCCGCTCCTCGAACCGGTCGGCCATGCGGTTGAGAACCTTGGCGCGGAGGGCGCGATCGGTGCGCCAACTGGCCTCGGCGAACGCGCGCTTGGCGGCGTCGATCGCGGCCTGGGCCTCCTTCTCGCCACCCATCGCGTAGCTGCCGATGACCTCGCCGGTCGCCGGGTTGATGCTGTCGCGGTGCTCATCGGAATCGACCCAGTCGCCGCCGATCCAGTGCATCGCAACCGTGTTGCCGACCCTCGACGAGGCCGGCGTGGAACATGTCGTCATGGCTGCTCCTTCGTCGGAGGAAAACGCCTTTTGCTTCCTTGGAATCTTATATCATGGCATTCACTCTGGGCAATGGACGGTCTCGTCCTTGGCACCGGAACCGACGCGTGAGCAAGAGATCGAGAGAGGCAGCCTGATGCCGGACACGATGCGTGCAGTGGTGCTGGACCGACCTGGCCCGGCCGAGGCCCTGGCGATCCGAGAGCTTCCCGTCCCCGAGCCGCGCCTCGGGTGGGTGCTCATCCGCGTGAAGGCATTCGGCCTGAACCGCTCGGAGCTGCACACGCGCCTCGGGCTGGCCGAGGGCGTCACGTTCCCCCGCGTGCTCGGCATCGAGGCGACCGGATTGGTGGTCGAGTGCCCAGGCGGGGAGTTTTCTCCAGGGCAGCAGGTGGCCACCATGATGGGCGGCATGGGCAGGACATTCGACGGGGGCTACGCCGACTACACCTGTGTGCCGGCCGAGCAGGTCATCGCCTTCGAGAGCGAGCTCCCCTGGTGGACGCTCGGTGCGATGCCGGAGATGCTGCAGACGTCATACGGCTCGCTGTCGGTCGGCCTGGACGCCCAACCTGGACAGGCGCTCCTGATCCGTGGCGGCACCTCGTCAGTCGGCATGGCCACCGCCGTCCTGGCCAAGCAGCGTGAGATGACCGTTCTCGCAACCACGCGCACGCCGGCGAAGGCGGATGCCCTGAAGGCGGTCGGCGTCGATCACGTCGTCATCGACGATGCCGACATCGCTGCGCGGGTCCGCGAACTCACCGACGGGGGCGTCGATGCCGCCCTCGAGCTCGTCGGTGCGCCGACGCTGCCCGACACGCTGCGTTCCACCAGAGTGCACGGCGTCGTGTGCTTCACCGGCATGCTCTCCAACGAGTGGATCGTGCACGACTTCTACCCCATCGCCTACCTGCCGCGCGGGGTCCGGCTCACGGCTTACGGCGGCGAGGCCAGCGACCTGCCCGGGTCGGTGCTGCAGGATTACATCGACGCCGTCACCCACGAGGAGGCGGTCGTGCCGATCGATCGGGTTTATGCGTTCGACGAGATCGCGCAGGCGCACTACGACATGGAGCACGGAAGCACTACCGGCAAGCTCGTCGTCACGACAGAGCCCGCTGAGGCCGCACCCGGATCGGTAGAGGAGGCGTCGCAGCAGGACGCCGGGCCTCCCCGACGAGACAGAAGCTGAGCCGCGCCGCGACCGCTCCGCGCCGTGGACGGGCGTCATCGCTGCCGACCGGACGCCCGCAATGTCCCGATCGCGCTGACTCACCTTGTCGATCACATGGTCAGCGGCTGCTGCGATCGGCGCAGTGCGGCCAGGAGCGCGGACACGCTCGTATCAAGTTCCCTCAGCGCCGAAGCTGGCA
This sequence comes from Conexibacter sp., assembly GCA_025964295.1. The sequence goes on along the minus strand of JAOPZD010000212.1, from coordinate 22,577 downwards.
GCACCGCTGCAAGTCGGAGCTGCAACTCGGCCTCGAAGGTGGTGTTCGCGCGTGCCAGCGTCTGGCGGCCCCCGACGCGGCAGGACGAGCGGAGGGCGATCAGGTGCATGGGCTCGAATGCGCTGAGCGGCAGGTCGTGCTCGCGGCGCAGGCGCCCGTCGATGGCGTTGCGAAGCTCGGTCCGCAGCTGGTTCAGCTGGGCGAATAGCAAGGGGAGGTCTGACATCGGGCAGTCATCAGCTTCCATAGAAGCTGCTTCCGGACGGCGCTAACTTAGCTGAGCGATGCCCGGGATCCTCCCGGGGCATCACGCTGCCGTCGCGGACACGCGCGCGAGCGCGCTGCGAGACCGCCCGTTCAGCGGGCCGGTACGGCCGGCGTCAGGCCACGTGCCGGGACTCGGCGCCGGCGTGCGCGGAGGCTCGCAACATGGCGAGGGTCGCCCCGAACTGCTCCAGGGAGCGCTCGGAAACCGCCGCGCCGAGAAGTCCGGCGAGCTCCTCGTCGAAGGCCTCCGTCGCCTTTGCGAGCAGTCGCTTGCCCGCGGCCGTCAACTCGATGATCGACGACCGTCGGTCGTCGGGATTCGGCCTACGGCGGCAGTGTCCTGCCGCCTCGATGCGGTCGACGAGCTTGCTGGTACCGCCGACGGTGATGGCCAGCTCGCTGGCGATGTCCTGGACCCGGCATGACGGGCGGCTCCCGATGATCTGCATCGGCTCAAACCGAGCCAGCGGCAGATCGAACTCGTCACGCAGGCGTGTATCCACCGTCGTCCAGAGCTCGGTCTCGAATCGGGTGATGTCGCTGAACAGCCGCCGCAGGTCCGCCATGGTGCCCTCACCGATTGCCGAAGGGCATCTATCGTAGAACATGCTGAGATGAAAGCTAGTGCGCAGATGTGCAGACCGCGGTGGATGTGGCCGCTGCGGTCGCTCGCAACGCGGTCATGATCCGCTCGACGACGACGTCGGGATGGGTGACGGCGAGTGCATGCGAGGCGTCGAGCTCGATCGTCCCGGCGCCGGCTCGGTGGGCCATCTGTCGCTGAGCCTCCGTTCCGATCGCCTTGTCGCCCGTCGCGACGATGGCCCAGGAGGGCAGGTCTCTCCACGCCGCCGCCTGCGCGCGGTCATCGAAGATCGACGCGATGACCGGCTGCGTGAGCGCTCGCTCGTCAGACGTGAGATCAGACATGGCGGAGGCGTACTCCGCCCGCTCGCGGTTGGGCACGAGCGAAAGCCTCGGCCGGTCGAGGTCCGGTCGGCCTCCATGCCGAGCACCGGCGACCGGGGCGGAGCCGAATCGGCACAGGACCTCTCCGACGGACTCACCTTGCTCCGGAATGGCCGCAGCGACGTAGACCAGGCCGATCACCTTGTCGGTGGTCGCCGCGGCGACGGAGATGACTGCGCCGCCGTAGGAGTGGCCGACCAGGATCACGCGGCCGGGAGCCTCTTCGAGGCGGCGGGCGAGATGCTCGGCATCGGCGGCCAAGCCGACCAAGGGGACCGATCGCACCTGCACCGACACGCTGCGCGCCTTGAGCTCCTTGACGACCAGCCACCAGTACGACGGATCAGCGAAGGCGCCGTGAACGAGCACGACGGTGGCCGCGTCCGTGGCAGACGCTGCCGCGGCGCCGTGCTCTTCGACACGTCGGGCGAACCGCGGCACGGCCCAAGTGTCGACCGAGCGCGTTGCTCTCGCGTACGTCGACCGACGAGACTTCGGGGAGCGATGACGTAGGCGGTACGGGGCCTCTCGCACCGACGTGACGGAGAGCTTGGCGCGCAGCCCACCCCCCGGCACCAGGAGAACGTGATTTCATGCCTTGCGTGGCAGATGACAGCGCTCGGCCGCTCCTCGGTCGAGACCGCGAGACAGCGCGAGTCGCGTCACTGCTGGACGGGATCACGACGGGTGGCGCAGCGCTGGTGCTCAGTGGCGAGCCGGGCATCGGCAAGTCGCGGCTGCTCGCGCAGGCCGCCGAGCTGGCCGTGACGAGGCGCATGACCGTCCTTGCTACGTCGGGCGCGCAGTCGGAGGCTCGGCTGCCCTATTCCGGCCTGTCCCGACTCTTGCGCCCGGTGCGGTCGCAGGTGAGCAGCCTGCCGCCGACGCTTCGCTCCGCGCTCGACGTCGCCTTCGGCCTCGCCGACGATCTCGTGCCCGAACACTTCCGGATCTCGATGGCCGTCCTCGAGCTCCTGTCAGAGGTCGCTGCCGGCACGCCTCTGCTGGTGGTCGTCGAGGACGCCCACTGGCTTGACCGCGCGTCGTCCGACGTGCTCGCCTTCGTCGCCCGGCGCCTCGACGCGGACCCGATCGTCCTGCTGGCGGCCACGAGAGACGGGTACCCGGGCACGCTGGCCGACGCAGGCCTCCCTGAGCTGCCGCTCAGCGGGCTCGCGCCTGAGGACTCAGCACAGCTGCTGGCCGCTTGCGCCCCTCATCTCAACACGGTGACGCGGGAGAGGGTCCTGCGGGACGCCGCCGGCAACCCGCTCGCCCTGATCGAGCTTCCTATGGCTCCCACCCGTCCCGAACCCGACCTGACGGTGCCGAGCGTGGTCCCGCTCACCGATCGGCTCGAGCGGGCGTTCGCCTCCCGCGTCTCAGATCTCCCTGAGACGACACGGCTGTTGCTCCTGGTCGCGGCACTCATCGACGGCGACGACGTCGACGAGGTCGTGCGCGCGGGCAGCGCCGTGTCGGGAACCGCGATGACGATCGAGGCACTGGCGCCGGCCGTGAGCGCGGCTCTCGTCACTCTCGACCTGCAGACGGTGCGATTCCGTCATCCGTTGATGCGCTCGGCGGTACGTCAGGATGCGAGCGTGGCGCAGCAGCGGCGTGTGCATGAGGCGCTGGCGCACACGCTCCGGGGTGATCCAGACCGTTGCGTCTGGCATCGGGCGGCGCTCATCCGCGGCGAGCACGAGGACGTGGCGCTCGAGCTCGAGGCGACTGCCGAGCGCGCGGTGCGCCGCGGGGGTGCAGGCGAGGCGTTCACGGCGTTGCGCCGTGCCGCAGAGCTCAGTGACCAGACCCAGCGCGGCCGTCGTCTTCTCGCGGCGGCCGAGCTCGCGTACGAGCTCGGCCAACCGACAGCCGTCGTCCCGTTGCTGCGCGAGGCCGCGCGGCTCGCTGCCGGGCCGCTGGACCGCGCCCGTGCCACGTGGATCGGCGAGCTGATCGATGCGCGTCCGCTCGTCGACACGGCGCGGGCCACGATGCTCGTCAGTGCCGCCGAGAGCGCCGGCGCGGCCGGCGACCGTGAGCTCCACATCGAGTTGCTCTGGCTCGTCGCCGTTCGCGCCTGGTGGGCGGACCCGGGCTCCGACGCCCGCCGCGTCCTGATCGATGCGGCGTCTCGTCTGGGCGAAGGGACCACGCCGGACCCACGGGTGCTCGCCATCTACGCGTACGCCGATCCTTTCGGGCACGCGCCCGCGGTGCTCGAGCGACTGGAGGCCGCTGCCGCCGACGGATGCCTCGACACAGACGCGGCGAGGTACCTCAGCGAGGCCGCACTCGTCCTGGGGGCCTTCGACCACGCGGCGACGTTCCTCAAGGCGGCGATCGACGGCCTGAGGGCAGAAGGGCGGCTCGGGCATCTGCCGCGGACGCTGGCCCTGTGCGGTCTGGTGGCGGCCCGTCGGGCCGACTGGGCTGTCGCGATCCCGGCCGCGGACGAGTCGCGCCGGCTCGGTGCCGAGTTCGGCGAGCCGCTGGCCGGCGGCCGCGCCGACACGGTCATCTCGACGATGGCCGGCATGCGGGGAGACGCGAAGCTCGTGGAGCGTGCGGCCATGCAGGCGGAACGCGTCGGGCTGGCCACGGGCGCCAACGCCACTGTCGCCTTTGCTCAGTTCGGGCGGGTGATGGCCGCCCTCGGAGCCGGAAGGTACGCTGACGCCTACGGCTTCGCGGACCGTCTGTTCGACCCCGCCGACCCCGCCTTCCATCCGTTCATCGCCGCCTGGCTCATCGGTGATCTCGCCGAGGCGGCGGCGCACGCCGGCCGGGTCAGCGAGGCCAGGGCACGCGTGGCCCATCTTGAAGCCCTCGTCGGTGACTCCCCCGCGGTGTGGATCGCGCTCGGTCTGCGACACGCCCGTGCGCTCCTGGCCGACGACGAGGAGGCGGCCGGGCGCTTCGACGAGGCGCTCGCGGCCGACCTGAGCCGCTGGCCGTTCCAGCGAGCCAGGCTGCTCCTCGCCCACGGGCAGTGGCTGCGACGCCGGCGACGCATCGCCGAGTCACGCCCGTCGTTGCGGGCGGCCCGGGACCTCTTCGACGCCCTCGGCTGCGCGGCCTGGAGCAAGCGGGCGCGCGAGGATCTGCGCGCCTCCGGCGAGTCGAGCCGGCGCAGCGCACCCGAGGCGCGCGACGAGCTGACGCCCCAGGAACTGCAGATCGCTCATCTCGCTGCCGAGGGGCTGTCCAACCGCGAGATCGGCGAACGCCTGTATCTCTCGCCGCGCACGATCAGCACCCACCTCTATCGCGCTTTCCCCAAGTTGGGGATCACCTCGCGCGGCCAGCTTGCCTCCGCCCTGGAGCTGGAACACGGAGCCGGCGGCGCGCCTCAGGCCACCGCCAGTGCGTGAGCCGGCGGGCGTTCTGTCGGGCACCGCCGGACGTGCATCGGCTCACAGGTTCGTGCCACCGCTGACGTCGATGTACTGGCCGGTGATCCAACGGGACTCGTCGGAGGCCAGAAAGGCGACGGCGTCGGCGACGTCCTGCGGCTCGCCGATGCGGCCGAGCGCCGCGTGAGCGCCGGCGGCCGCCTCCGCCTCGGGGCTGCTGTGAACCCAGTCGGAGTTGAGGTCGGTGTCGATGAGCCCAGGGCCGACGGCGTTGATCGTGATGCCCTTCTCACCGAGTTCCTTGGCGGCGGTGCGGGTCATGGTGTTCAGCGCAGCCTTCGTCATCGAGTACACCAGCACCTGCGGCCAGGCCTTGTGCGTGACGGCCGACGAGACGGCGATCAACCGGCCTCCCGCCGACATCCGCTCCACTGCCGCCTGGTTGATGAAGAGGGGGGCGCGCACGTTGACCGCGACCATCTCGTCGAAGTCCTCGCTCGTGGCGTCGGCCAGGTGCCCACCGGTGCCCCCGATGCCCGCGTTGTTGACGACGATGTCGAGGTGCGTCGTCCCGGTGCGGGACCGGAGCTCTTCGTCGAGCACGGAGAACAGGCCCTCGACGTCGCCCGGCCGCCCGAGGCGGGCCGGCACCGCAAACGCCGTCCCGCCCGCAGCGACGATGGCGGCCACGGTCTCTGCGGCCGCATCTTCGTTGCTGCCGTAGTGCACGGCAACGAGGGCGCCCTCGCTGCCGAGGCGCAGGCTGATCGCCTTCCCGATGCCCCGCGAGCCGCCCGTCACCACTGCTGTCTTACCGTCGAACCGCACCGTGATCTCCTTCTGTAGTAATCGATACAGATTCTCGAGCCGAGACGGTAGCAGCTTGTTTAGCGGTCGTTACAATGGGTGCGGATGGCCGGCCGCCCCCGCAGCTTCGATCGCGATGTCGCCCTCGAGCAGGCCAAGCGTCTGTTCTGGGAGCGCGGCTACGACGGCGCGTCCATCGCGGACCTCACGGCGGCGATGGGCATCGCCCCGCCGAGCCTGTACGCGGCCTTCGGGGACAAGCGGAGGCTGTTCGAGGAGGCCTCTGCCGCCTATTTCAAGGACCTCGACGACGGCATCGACGCTGCACTGCACGCGCCCACCGCGCGCGACGCCGTCGAACGGGTTCTTCGCACGGCTGCCGAGCATCACACAAGCCCCGATCACCCTCGAGGCTGCCTGGTCATGAGCGAACCGCTCCTGCTCCAGCGACGCGCCACCGCGCTCGCTGCGGTCCGGAGACGCCTTCAGCAAGGCCTCGAGGCGGGCGAGTTGACCAGGGCGAGCGACGTCGAGGCGATCACCGAGCTGGTCGGGGTGCTGCTCGCTGGGATGTCGGCCCGCGCGCGCGACGGTGCGACGCGCGGGCAGCTCGAGGCCACCGTCGACCTGGTGTTGAAGGCTTGGCCGAGCTGAAACGCGCCCCGCGGGCGGGAGGCCGTCAGCGGTCGAGCTGCTGCATCTCGTTGGCGCCGTAGCGGTCGCCGGCGGCGACGCCGGGCGGGAACGCGTGCTCGAGCTCGGCGAGGTCCTCGGCGGACAGGACCAGCTCGCTCGCCGCGATGTTCTGCTCGAGGTAGCCGACCCGCCGCGTGCCCGGGATCGGGACGACGTCCTCACCGCGAGAGAGCACCCAGGCCAAGGCGACCTGCGCGGTGGTTGCGCCCGTCCGTTCGGCGATCGAGGAGATCTGCTCGACCAGGGCAAGGTTGTGTGCGAGGTTGTCGCTCTGGAAGCGCGGCAGCCGCAGCCGTCGCACGTCGCCCTCGGCCAGGTCCTCGACCGCGGTGATCGTCCCCGTGAGGAACCCGCGGCCGAGCGGCGAGTACGGCACGAAGCCGATCCCGAGCTCGCGCAGGGTCGGTAGGACCTCGACCTCGACGTCCCGCGTCCACAGCGAGTACTCGGTCTGAACCGCGCTGATGGGGTGCACGGCGTGGGCTCGGCGGATGCGCTCAGCCGACGCCTCGCTGATGCCGAGGTGGCGGACCTTCCCCGCCTGCACGAGCTCGGCCAGCGCGCCGAACGTCTCCTCAACGGGCACCGAGAAGTCGACGCGATGCTGGTAGTAGAGATCGATGTGATCGATGCCCAGGCGCTGCAGCGACGCGTCACAGGCCTGCAGGACGTACGCCCGGTCTCCCCGCACCGGCAGCCATGAGCCGTCGGGCTCGCGCACGGCCCCGAACTTGGTGGCGACGACGACGTCGTCACGACGGCTCGCGATCGCTCGCCCCACGAGCTTCTCGTTGGTGAACGGTCCGTAGGCGTCGGAGGTGTCGAGCATCGTGACGCCCAGGTCAAGGGCGCGACGGATCACGGCGATGGCGTCGCGGTCCGACGCACCGCCGTACATGTCGGCCATCCCCATGCACCCGAGCCCCTGCTCGGCTACGGCCAGTCCTTGAGATCCCAAGCGGCGGTGGTTCAACGTGCTTCCTCCCGTGTCGGTCTGTTGGTGTGCATCGCGGTGAGCGTCGTCATCCGTCTCGTTCGGGTTCCGCCAGCAACGCCACCGCGTCGGCGATGGCCCGTCGGCGAGCAGCGGCCGGTCGGCCCTTCAGAGCCAACCCCGACGTCACACCCGCTCGGCTGATCGAGAGGATCAGCTCCAGGAGCGTCGCGGCGGGAAAACGACCGCTGACCCGGCCGTCGCGCTGACCGGCGGCGATGGCCTGCACCTTGTCGCGGCTCACCTTGACGACACTGTCGGCGGCCATTCCCGTGCCGCCGCGCTCAAGCCGGTCCCACTCGCCGATGCGCAGTGGTTCGGGGCGCCTCAGGTGCTGGTCGAAGAGTCTGGCGGCGTAGGCCCGGAGATCGTCGACCGCATCGAACAGCCCGACCTTGCTGCCGTAGTACGTGTAGATCAAGGACTTGTTGCTCGCGGAAGCAGCGGCGATGCGATCGATCCGCGCGCCTGCGATGCCGTGAGCGGCGAACTCATCGATGGCGGCGTCCAGGATCCGGCGCCGGGTTGCCTCCGCATCGCGCTTCGACCAGGGGACGATGGGCCCGTTGATCTCCAGGGCGGCGTGTCCCGCAACCATGCGTCGCGATGCGGCCGTGTCGGTGGGGTCGGTCATGCGGCTCCTTGCCGTGAGGGATGCACGAATCGATCCGGGTCCAACGGTGACCGGGTCAGGTCGAAGGCTTCACCGAGGGCGACGTCGTCGGCGTCGGCGTGATCGTCGACTCCTGCCGCACCTGCGATCCGTGCGTGCGGAAGCTGGAGACGTATCGTGAGGCCGGTCCGACCCCGACCTACGACGGCGTCGACCGCGAGGACGGGAGCCGCACGCGAGGTGGGTACGCCGAGGCGGCGATCTGCGACCAACGCTTCGTGTACCAGATGCCGCAGGGCCTCGATCGGGCCGGCGCCGCACCGCTGCTTTGCGCCGGCGTGACGACGTTCGCGCCGCTGCGTCGCTGGGACATCGGACCCGGCTCGACCGTTGGCATCGTCGGCGTCGGGGGACTCGGCCATCTTGCGATCAAGTTCGCACGGGCGCTCGGCGCCGAGGTCGTGGCCTTCACGACCTCCCCTCAGAAGGCCGACCCCATGACACCGTTCGTGCGGGCTCTCAAGCTCGATGGCACCCTGTGCTCTCTCGGGCTCCCGGACCACTTCGATGTCGTGCCGGCGACTCTGGCGATGGGGCGACGCCGCCTGGCCGGGTCCGGTGCCGGCGGAACCCGGGAGACGCAGGAGATGCTCGACTTCTGCGCCGGGCACAACATCATCGCCGACGTCGAGGTCGTGACACCCAGCCAGATCAGAGCCGTCAACCTGGACGCAAACCGCTTCCAACGACGCTCGCTCGCACCCGCGGGGCCGCGCATGACGTGCAGGGTCGGTCACGGCGCGGCGCCCCACCGTCTACGTCGCTCCGACGCCGGGGGATCGGGGCACCAGACTCTCGACCGAGACCAACATCCCGATCTCCCGCACGAGCGGTCCCAGCGCGCCATGGGACTCGGTGATGCTCGCGGCAGCGTCCGCAGACCATCGTCCGAGGTCCTGGACCTCGACGACGCACACATAGTCGGGCACGTTCTCGCTGCCGCCGGGCCAGGGCTCGCTTCGGTGCAGCACCCAGGTCTTGACACTCTGCTCGGCCAGGGCGCGAACGGCGACGTCAGCGAGGATCCGGCGTTCGAACTCGTGCGCGTCGGCATCAGGTCGCAAGAAGTAGTGGAAGAACACCGTTGCCATCGGTCGACTGTATCGCCTTCCACAGAACTATCATTAACGGAAGCCGCATGTGCGCGCGCGGCAATTCGATGGATTGGAGTCCTCCATGACCGGCGAAGCCATCACCCCCTACACGATCGAGATCTCGAGCTCGGTGCTCGAGGACCTGCAAGCGCGGCTTGCGCGCACAAGATGGCCAGACGCGGTCCGGGACAGCGGATGGGAGTACGGGACTGACCTCGAGTACCTGCAGGAACTCGTCGCCTACTGGCAGGCCGGCTTCGACTGGCGCGCCCAGGAGCGGACCCTCAACGAGCTTCCGCACTTCCGCACCCCTATCAGCGACGTCGACGTCCACTTCGTCCATGTCCGAGGACAGGGCCCCGCGCCCTTCCCGCTCGTGCTCACGCACGGCTGGCCCAGCACCTTCTTCGAGCTGACCAAGCTCATCCCGCTGCTGACTGACCCGGCGGCCCATGGGGCCGATGCCGCCGATGCGTTCGACGTCGTGGTGCCGTCGATGCCAGGCTTCGGCTTCTCCTCGGTGCCGCGCGAGCGCTTCGTGTCGGCGCGCGTGCCCGAGATGTGGGCGACCCTGATGGAACGCCTCGGCTATGAGCGCTTCGGCGCGCACGGCGGGGACATCGGCGGCGGCGTCACGGCCAACCTCGGTCGGCAGTTCCCGCAGGCGGTGGCCGGCATCCACGTCACCAACGTCTACGGCTCGATCGGACCCCAGGATCCCCCGCCCACGGACGCCGAGCTTGCGCACCTTGCCCGGGACGAGCGCTGGCGCGCGACGGAGTGGGCCTACGGCGAACTGCAGCAGACCAAGCCGCAGTCGCTGGCCTTCGCCCTGAACGACTCGCCTGTTGGCCTGGCGAGCTGGATCGTGGAGAAGTATCGAAGCTGGTCCGACTCCGGCGGCGACATCGAGAGCGCCTTCACCAAGGACGAGCTGCTCACCAACATCACCATCTACTGGGCGACGGGGACGATCGGGTCGTCGTTCCGTCCGTACTGGGACTACCGCCACGACCCCGACCGACAGACCTGGGCGCCGATCCCCGTGCCGGCCGGCATCGCGGTCTTCCCTCACGACATCTCGACGCCGCCCCGGGAGTTCGCCGAGCGCAGCTACGACGTCCGGCGCTTCTCCGAGATGGCGCGCGGCGGACACTTCGCCGCCCTCGAGGCCCCGGACCTTCTGGCGCAGGACATCCGCGAGTTCTTCCGGGAGGTGCGATGAATCGACAGCGCATGGGTTCGCGACACCGACGCGCGAAAGCAGACGACCGCTTCTCGCTCAGTAGGTTCCATAGAATGTTATGCTGCTCGGCTCCGCTCTACGAGCACAGGGAGACCACCGATGCATGCAGTGCAGCTGACCGAGTACGGCGTGGACAACATCGAGCTGCGGGAGGCGCTCGACCCTGTCCCCGGCGAGGGCGAGGTCCTGATCGCCACCGAGGCCGCAACGATCAACCCTGCCGACCACATGATGGTCACCGGTGGGATGGCCTCCTTCCTGCCATCGACCATCGCCCCGCCGTATACCCCGGGCTGGGACCTGGCGGGCACGGTCGTCGACGTCGGCGCCGGAACCGACCCGTCGCTGGTTGGCTCGCGCGTCGCCGGGTTCTCGAACTGGGTCGAAGAAGGGCGCGGAACGCAGGCGTCGCTCGTCGCGTTGCCGCTGGCCAACGTGGCGGTCGCACCCGATGGCCTACCCGCGTCGCAGCTGACGACGGTGGGCCTCAACGGACTGACCGCCTGGGCGTCACTCGAGGAGCTCGGCCTGACAGCCGGACAGACGCTCGTGGTCGTCGGCGCCGCCGGATCCGTCGGGGGGTTCGCGCTGGAGCTTGCGCACAGCCGGGGCATTCGCGTCGTTGCGGCCGTCTCCGAGCGCGACCGTGACCAGATGCTCGCGCGCGGTGCGAGCCACGTCGCCGACCGCGAGGCCGGCGACCTCGGCGCCGCAGTGCGGAAGACCCTCCCGGAGGGCGCCGACGCGCTCCTCGACACCACCTCTTCGCTCGGCGGCGCCGGCCTGGCCGCGATCCGCGACGGTGGCCGCTATGTGACCGTGACCGACGGACCGCCGTCCGAGCGTGACATCAACGTCACCAAGGCGTACGGCGTCGCCAACGCCGAGGCGCTCGGGACGCTGGCCCGGATGGCCACGGACGGCAGCCTCAGCACACCCGTGGCCAAGGTGTTCGCGGCAGCGGACGCCCGCGCGGCCTACCAGGAGTTCGCCTCCGGCTCGCACCGCGGCAGGATCGTCCTCACCTTCTGATGGCGAGCACACCGACGGCCGCGCCGACGCGCGATCGACGATCGGTCGCGCTCGCGGCGCTGTGCACGGGGACGCTGATGGTCGCGCTCGACGCGACGGTGGTGAACGTCGCGCTGCCCGTCATCCAGGATGACCTCGTGGTGTCGGCCAGCGACCTGGCTTGGGTGATCAATGCCTACCTGATCGCCTTCGGCGGCCTCCTGCTGCTGGCCGGACGGATCGGCGACCTCGTCGGCCGCCGGACCTGCTTCCTGGCGGGCATGGCCGTGTTCACGCTCGCGTCGCTGGGCTGCGGGCTCGCCCACGACGAGCAGGCACTCGTAGCATTTCGCTTCGTGCAGGGCACCGGTGGCGCCTTGGTCGCGGCCGTCGCGCTGGGCATGGTGGTCTCCCTCTTCCCCGAGCCGCGCGAGCAGGCGAGGGCGCTCGGCATCTTCGCGTTCGTGGCGTCAGCCGGGGGCGCCATCGGCCTGCTCGCCGGCGGCATCGTCACGCAGCTGCTCGACTGGCACTGGATCTTCCTCATCAACCTGCCGGTCGGCGTCCTGACGAGTGCGCTGACCGCTCGTGTCGTCGATCGCGACGCCGGCGTCGGGCTGGGCGCGGGCCTGGACCTCATCGGTGGCCTGCTCATCACCAGCGCGCTGATGCTCGCCGTCTACGCCATCGTGGGCCCGGCCGCGACGCTGGGCTGGGGGGCGGAGCGCACGCTGCTCGTCGCCGCGCTGGCCGGCCTGCTCCTGGCCGCGTTCGTCGGGCGCCAGGCGACCGCCCCGACACCGCTGCTGGATCTGAGGCTGCTCACCGTGCCCAACGTGGCCGCTGCCAACCTCGTGCAGTTGCTCTCCGTCGCGGGAATGTTCGGGCTCTTCTTCCTCGGGACGCTGTACCTGCAGCGAGTCCTCGGCTATGACGCGCTGCGCATCGGACTTGCCTTCGTCCCCGTCACCGTCGCCCTGGCCCTCAGCTCGATCGTGTGGTCGGCGCCGATGATCCAGCGGTACGGCGAGCGCAAGACGGTGCTCCTTGGGTTGTCCCTCATGGCGGCGGGCCTCGTCCTCTTTGCCCAGGCTCCTGTCGACGGAGGCTTCGTCGTCAACGTTCTGCCTGTGACGGTCCTGCTCGGCGTGGGCGCAGGTCTGAGCCTTCCGGCGCTCATGGGCCTGGCCATGGCGGGTGCTACGGCCACCGACGCGGGCGTCATCTCCGGCCTCGTCGGGACCACCGCGCAGGTGGGCGGCGCACTCGGCCTGGCGGTGCTGGCGACGCTGTCGACGTCGCGGACCGCCACGCTGCAAGCCGGCGGCGTGTCGCCCGGCGCGGCGCTGGTGGCCGGGTACCACCTCGCGTTCTGGGTCGCCGCCGGGCTTGTCGTCGTCGCGATCGGACTTGCGGCGTCGGCCCTTCACCCGGCTGTCGCCTCTTCCGCCGATGCCCTCGAGCCCCGCCCGCCGTCGGTGCACGTGTGTGGAGCGACGTTCGTCGTCGCCGGGCCCTCAGCCCGGCGTCACGACGACTCGGCCTCCGGGGCCATCCTCGACGGCCTGGTGCGCCGCCGCGATGTCGTCGAGCGTGAAGCGGGCTGAGATCGGGATCGCCATCGCGCCCGCTGCTGCGCAGGCGGTGAGGTCGCGCGCGGCGTCCTGAGCAGCCGCGGCGGGGAAGTCGTCGCTGCCCAGCAGGCGCAACGTCGCGTCGGCGAAGCCGAGCGTCCAGTACGGCAACTGCGGCATGGGGCTCGCGCTGGCGTACGAGGCCACCGTCCCTCCCACCGCGAGGACTTGGGCGTCCAGCGCGATGTTGCCGGCGAAGTCGACCTCGGCGATGCGGTCGACGCCGCCGGGGGCCACCGCCGCGATCTTCTCCGCGAGGTCGCCATCGGCGGCGGCGAACGCGTGATGGGCCCCGAGCTCCCGCACACGTTCGGCATCGGCCGCGTGGCGGACGGTGCCGATGACGTGAGCGCCTCCCCATCTCGCCAGCTGCAGGGCGATCGACCCAACCCCGCCCAGCGCCCCGCTCACCAGCACGGTCTTGCCCGTCAGCGGCCCGTCTGCGAACACCGCTCGGTGAGCGGTGATGCCTGCGATGCCCAGGCACGCGCCCGTGTCGTCCGAGACCGCCTCGGGAAGCGGGATCGCCTGCTCCGTCGGGACGACGGTGTACTCCGCCGCGGTGCCGAACGGCCGATAGGACTGCGCGTGAAAGCACCATGCGCGCTCGCCGAGACGCGCGGCGGACACCCCGGCACCGACGAGGTCGATCACGCCCGCGCCATCCGAGTGCGGGATCACCCGGGGATAGGGCATCGGCTCGCCGACACCGGCGCGCTTCTTGACGTCCCCCGGGCTGATCCCCGAGACGGCCACCCGGATCCTGACCTCGTTCGCGGCCGGGATCGGCGCCTTGGTCTCGCCCACCACCAGGACATCGGTTGGCTTACCGCGGCGCTCGTACCAGGCAGCCCGCATTGAGGTGCCTCCGACCCCCGGCACCGTTCGTTCTGAAGCAGCATCCATCACTCATCGCCTTCGTATTTGAAGAACTTGGTTCCGTGGAAGCATAATGCTACGCTCGTTTCTCATAGGACGCACACACGGCGTCCGACCGTCAAACCTCCAGGAGTCATATGCCATCCGTGCTCATGGTGCTCACGGGCGCCAACATCTGGACCATGAAGAACGGGGCGCCCCACCCCACCGGCTTCTGGGCCGAGGAGTTCATCAAGCCCCACCGGCGCTTCACCCAGGCGGGTCTCCAGGTGACCGTGGCCACGCCCGGCGGCGTCACGCCGACCGTTGATCCGATCAGCCTGTCGCTGGACTACAACAACAACGACGAGGCAGAGGTCGCCGACCAGAAGGCCTACCTCGCGGAGCAGGCCGCGACCCTGTCGTCGACCCTGCCGCTGGAGGATGCCGACCCCGCGTCCTTCGACGTCGTCTTCGTCGTCGGCGGCCACGGCCCCATGCAGGATCTGGCCGTCCACCCCGCGATCGGGCCGCTGCTGGCCGCCATGCTCGACGATCCGGCCAAGGTCGTGGCCTCGGTCTGCCACGGGCCCGCCAGCTTCCTGTCGGCGCATCGCGAGGACGGGACCTGGCTGTTCGCCGGCCGGCAGCTGACCTCCTTCACCAACGAGGAGGAGACCCAGGCCACCTTCGCCGGCAACGCCCCCTGGCTGCTCGAGGACCGCCTGCGCCTGGCGGGCGCGCAGTTCCACGCTGATCCGCCGTGGAGCACCCATGTGGTCGTCGACGGCAACCTCGTCACCGGCCAGAACCAGGTGTCGGCCGAGGCGGCAGCCGCCGCGGTGCTCGAGCGCCTCAAGGTCGCAAGCTGATCAGGAGTGTCCGCGATGCCTGACCTGAAGAACCGCTGGCCCCCTCTGGATTCCGACGAGCTGGCGCGGACCATCGAGCATCTCCATCGGCTCACGCAGGTTGCCGGCAAGTACACGCTGGACCGGCAGTTCGAACCGGGCTGGGGAAACGTCGTCTACAACGTGACTCCCCGAGGACTCTCGACACCCACGCTGCGCCGGGCGGGGGTGACCTTCGACGTCCAGTATCGGCTGCTCGACGGCGACGTGATCATCCAGGCCGACACGGGGACTCGGACACTCCGTCTGACGTCCGGGACGGTTGCGGGCTTCTACGACGAGTTCGTCGCTGCCGCCGCCGAGCTCGGGCTCCCGGCGCCCGGGAGCCCGCTCGCGTGCGAGATCCCGGATGCGTCGGCTCTGGACGTCGACGACGAGGAGCGCCCATGGGACGCGGCGGCAGCGAGGCTGGCGTGGGCGGCGCTCGACGGTGTCGCCGGCGCACTGGAGACCTGGCAGGCCTCCTACCGGGGCCACCGTCCGCGGGTGGGTGTCATGTGGGGTGGCTTCGACCTCTCGGCGACGCGGTACCGCGCCGCTGCGGTGGATCCGCCCACCGACCGTCCCGCGTTCATGCAGCACGGGATGTCCGAGGAGTACGTCGCCGTCGGGTTCTCCTTCGGGAGCCCGGAAGCGCCGCAGCCCGGCGTGTATGCCTACATCGCGCCGCAGCCGGACGGGCTGGAAGACCGAGACTGGGCTGTCGACGGCGCCGCGTGGAAGCCGGAGGCCGGGCTCGTGGCTCTGCCCTGGGAGGCCGTCCGAGCGACGCGCGACCCGCACGCGGCCATCGTGGCCTTCGCCGACGCCGTCTATGACGCCGCGGTCGCCACGGCGGGCTGGCCGCCCGAGCTGGTCGGCCCGCGCTTCGACGGCTGGCACGCCAGCCAGGTTCCGCCTGGCAAGAGACCGACCAACGAGGAGGCTCTGTGATGAACGACAACATCGGCGAGAGCGGCCGGACCGCCCCACCGAGCGGAACGGGCTGCGTCGAGTGCCTGGCCGGCGCCGAGCCAGGCTGGTGGCTGCACCTGCGCAGGTGCGTGGAATGCGGTCATGTCGGCTGCTGCGACAACTCGCCCAGCCAGCACGCCAGCGCGCACTTCCACGCCACCGGGCATCCACTGCTGCAGAGCTTCGAGCCCGGCGAGGACTGGTTCTTCGACTTCCGGACCGGCGAGTTCGTCGACGGGCCACCTCTCACTCCGCCAAGCAGCCATCCGGACGACCAGCCCGCTCCCGGGCCCGCGGGCGCCGTGCCGGGCGACTGGCAGCGTCATCTGAGCTGAGGGCGCCGTCACCGCGCAGGCCCGCACTCCTCCCGGGCCGGCGGGCCCACTCAGCTGTGCAGATGCACGCGCTGCCCTTGGGGCCGAAGATCGCGATCAGCTCGACCGGACCCTCGACGGCGCCGAACCAGTGCGGCATGGTGGTGCTGAAGCTCACGGCCTCCCTCCCCCGGGTCGATGCTCTGGTCGGAGACTGACCTCGTGGCAGTGCGGTCGCCGGCGCGGCGGCCGCGCGAGACCCGGCCGCCGCGCCCTCAGGCCCTCACGGCCCACTGCGGACAGGCTCGTGAGAAGCGACTGCCACGGGCAAGGGCGGGGTCTCCCCGGGACGCAGTGCCTCCCACATGCTCAGCGTCGCCAGCAGCGCGGCGACGACGGCGCTCAGCGCCAGACACGACATGTACGGGCCCGCGAGGGCCAGAGCGACGAGGAGCGCGGCGGCGCCGAAGCGTTTGGCATTGGTGGTGGCGGTCATGCGGAAGCGAAAGCAATTCTCGCCCAGCAGGTAGAGGGCTGGCCCGCCGACGACCATGGCCAGCCCGACGCCGTGCAGCGAGGCGTGCGGCTCCGCGATGAGCAGTTCATCCCCAACGGCCGACATGATGATCCCGGCGACGATCGGCAGGTGCAGGTAGGTGTAAGCGTCTCGCGCCAGCGCGTGAGCGTCGTCTCTGAGGCTCATCGACACCTTCGAGTGCTCGGCGGCGGCGCCGAAGTACAGCCACCACAGCGCTGCCGCCTCGATGAACGCGATAGCCAGGCACAGCACGACCGTCGCCGTCAGGCCACGGGCCGCAGCAGACGCGCCGGTGACGACGATCGACTCACCCAGCGCGATGATGATGAAGCCCTGACAGCGCTCAGCGAAATGCGCGCCCTCGACCTCGTACTCGACATTCCTCGAGGCGCCTCGACCCGGCATCCAATATCCGGCCTGCGGCGCGATCAGCTCCAGGATCAGCGCGGGGCCCCAGAGCAGGAGACGGCTGTCGCCGTGGAGGGCTGCGCCGGCGAGCCAGAGGGCGCCGGCGACCGTGCTCCAAGCGAGAAGCCGCTCGAAGAGCTCTCGCAACGTGTGCGGCCGCGACACGAGCACGACCCCCGCCAGGTTGCGCCCGACCTGCAGCCCGACATAGGAGCCAGCGAAAAGGAAAGCATGGGACGAGAACGCCGTCGGCAACGACGCCGACATCAGCAGGCTGGCCATCATCACGCCCATCAGCGTGGCCCTCACACGCGCCGACGCCGGATCGAACCAGTTGACCATCCAAGTGGTGTAGATCCAGGCCCACCACACCACCAAGAGCAGGAAGCCGGCTCGCCCGGCCGAGGCCAGCGACAGGTCGGCGAGGATGAGGTGAGAGAGCTGGGTGATCGCAAAGACGAACACCAGGTCGAAGAAGAGCTCGACGCTGGTGGTCGGCTGGGGGCCGCCGCCGTCGCGAGCCCGAAGGTGCGGGGTCGAGTCGCTCACCTCTCGATCATCGACCGTGTCGTCATCGTGCTCGGGCGATCCCCACTAGACCTCGATGGGCTCAGGTGCGGACGGGTCGGCCTGGATGGTCCAGGTGCCTCCGCTGCGAAAGGTCCTGGCCGTAGCAAAGGTGTCCTCCATGTACTGGAAGTAGTTGATGTGCCCGTCGGTCACCTTGGCGAAGACGACCATCGGCGAGGTTGCGGCCTGGCCCAGCGTTCGCGAGCGCAGCGTGAAGGACCCGAAGAGCGCTACGCGGTCGCCGTCGACGAGGGTGTCGGTGACCTCGAACCCTTCGAGCCACCACTGCGCCGCAACGCCGAGGAAGTTGCCGATGAACGCCTGGCGTCCCTGCTTGGTGCCGGCCCACGGCATGAGTCGCCGCAGGTCGGGGTCGTCGAAGTTCAGTGACACGTAGGTCGCGTCCTCAGCGACCAAGCGCTCGGTGACATCCGCAATCCGGTCAGGATCGAAGGCGCCGTCGAGGAACTCCTGGAGGATGCTCAGCGGGGTGGTCATGGTGTCCCTTGTCGTGGGTGAGCGGCGCAAGCGTCGGTGTGCGCACCATCGCCGGCTGGGCCGCCTGCTGCTCAGCGGCCGCCAACGCGATCAGGCGGTGGTCTTGGCCACCGCGGCCTGGGCCTCCTGAGCGTTGAGGACCTTGCCGTTCAGCCCTCCGTACTCGTGCAGCTCGCCGAACATCTCGATGCGGATCGCCTGGTCGAGACCGCCGGCCTTGACGGGGTCGAAGCCCGCCGCGGTGATCAGACGCTCAGCGGCTGCCGCCGCCACGTCGTCATCGGTGGCGTAGAACAGCGCAGTCCGCGGCGTCGTGTTGGCCGCAGAGGCCAGAGACGGGGCCGCGAGCGTCCCGAAGGCCTTGACGAAGTGGGCGCCGTCGGGCACCAAGCCCTCGATCACAGACCCCGCGGAAAGACCATCGGGCAACGTGCGCACGAAGTCGCCGCTGTCGTTCTGCGCGACGGGGTTGGATGGGTCGATCACGACCTTGCCGGCCAGCAGCGCGGCGTGCGTGACGACGAGATCCTTGATCGCGTCCAGCCAGACGGCGAAGATCACCGCGTCGGCAGCAGCGATCGCGTCCGGGACGCTGGCTGCGGTAGCCGCACCACCGATGCCGAGCGCGGCCGCCTGCGCCGACGACTCGCTGTTGGCCGCGAGGACGACGTGCTCGCCCCCGGTGGTCAGGTTTGTGGCCAGCGCCTTGCCGATGTTGCCCACTCCGATGATCGCCGTCGCCATCACGTGCTCCTTTGCTCTGATCCCTTGGACACCCGAATGGAAGTCGCCTGCTCGCGCCCTACCCATCGACGGCTTGAGCGTCGGCAAGACGTCAACCTACCATAAGCTACTTCCTCGGAATGCTTCTTGGGGGTGAGGTAGGGCCCGGCCACTGCAGCAGCGCCGGTTCGCGACCGCTTCTCTCCGGCAAGCCTTTCCCGGGCCTGCAGGCGCCGTGACAGCTGCTGACCGGGGCCGCTGCCGAAGGTGGGGCCGACCTCGACACGAGCGTCCCGGGCGTGGTCGCAGGAAGGACCGTTCGCTTCGCTAGTGAGCATTGCCGAGCGCGCGCTGCTCGGCTGCGACCCGTGCCGGCGTGCGCGGCGACGTTCCTCGGCGCCACCGCGGTCACGCCCGGCCGCTTCAACGCGTAATGCCGTTGACAACATAGGAGCGACTCTCCGAATGCCCGAGGGTGGGGTCATCAGTCGACGGTACGACTGCGCTTCCGTGACCGCTTGCGGTTCTTGAGCCGGTCGAGCTCACCGTCGTCGGTGGCGAGCCGTTCGACCTGCATCGGCGTCAGCGGCTGTGCCTCGCGCGACGGGCCCTTCGTCGGCTTCTTGACCGCCTTGAACGGGTTGAACGCGACGTCGCCGTACTCGACGGCATCCCGGAACACCCGCCACGCCGGCTGCGAGCAACTCACCGCGGAACGCGACGACCCGGCGAGCATCGATGTCGCACAACGCGGTCGCCCCCAGCCGAGGCTCGGCGTGCGCACGCCAGAGGCTTCGATACACGCTCAGCGTCGAGCGCTTCAGGTCCACCAGCGCGTGCGTGATCCACCACTCCTCGAAGAACTCGCCCAGCGTCTGTCGGCCACCCTGCTCCTGGCGCAGTTCGTCGGGCCGCCAGCGCTTGGCGCTTCGGTGCTTGGCCTGGAAGTCGATCGCGTCCTGCAGCGAGTCGCATGCTCGCCGTCGTCGAATGCCTCCAGGATCGGTACGCCGAACGCCGAACGTCTCGGGCACGGAGCCGTCTCTACGCTCAGCGCGCCGCACCTCGAGCCGACCGGGATCGTCTTGCGCGCCGTCAGGCACCGTCTCCTCGCGGCGGCAACGGCAGCGGTCCGCGGACCCACGAGCAAAGCGCGACGACCGTCGCGGGCCAGACACAGCCGGCGGCGCCGGCCTCGGCGTCGGCGGACTCTCCAACCGCTCGGGCGCGACGCGGACGACGGCCTTCGCCGTCCACCACTCCGCCGCATCCGCGGCGAGCACGCGCCGCGCGCGATCGCCCGCCGCACCGACCGAGCCGTCACGCCGAGACGCCGGCCGATCTCCTCCGGCCGCAGGACCCGCCGGGGCGGGGAGATCCGACCAAGCCCTCTAACGGATTCGAACCGTTGACCCCTTCCTTACCATGGAAGTGCTCTACCAGCTGAGCTAAGAGGGCGAGGCGCCGGAGTCTAGCGAGCCCTGCCAATCCGGCGAGTCGTGCCCGGGACGCGAAGAAGGGCGGGCGTGCAGAGCAGGTTTCACGCCCGCCCATCTCCAGCGGCACGGCGCGGTCCAGAGCAGGGGATGACCGGCCGTTGTGTGGGACGAAGGGGTCCGGCCCACCAGGGGGACCTGGTGAAGGGGATGCCGGTGGGGGCTTCGTCCGTTGTCGTCCTTGGATCGGCGCGCGGCGCGGCCGGCCCCATCCCCCGGTCGAGGGAACTTGGCCCGCGCTACTCGACGAGGCCGCGCCGCATGCCCTCGGCGACCGCCGCCGCGCGGTCGGACACGCCGAGCTTCTCGTAGACGTTCTTGAGGTGCGTCTTGACCGTCTCGGGGCTGAGGTGCAGCTCGCGCCCGATCGACGGCGCGCTCTGCCCGCCGGCCGTGAGCCGCAGCACCTCGAGCTCGCGCGGCGAGAGCAGCGGGCGTTCCCAGACCGGCTCGGCGACGTCGACCTGCAGCCGGTCGCCACGCGCGGCGGCGGCGACCGCGTCGGAGATCGCGTCGCGATTGACCTCCTTGGACAGGTACGCCATCGCGCCGGCGGCGAGCGCCTCGCGCGCCTCGGGCGGCAGGACCGTCGCCGACAGCAGGACAACGGCGGTCGGCAGGTCGTCGCGCTGGATCGCGCGCAGCACGGCGTGGCCGTCGAGGCCGGGCATCTTGACGTCGAGCAGCGCGACGTCGGGCTTGAGGACCCGGATCTCCTCCAGCGCGGTGCGGCCGTTCTCGGCCTCGCCCACGACCTCGAAGTCCGGGCGCCGGCGCAGCGCCAGCACGACCCCGTCTCGGAAGACGGGGTGATCGTCTGCCACGTAGACCCTGACCCGCGCGCCGTTGCTCATCGCATCCTTGCCGCCTCCCAACGGCACTGGGGCGATTGTAGAGCGACGCGTCAACTCGGCCATCAGACCGGGGCCGCGGAGCGCTCCTTCGCGGTCACCGTCGTGACGGGCAGGCCGAGCCCGCCGATCTTCGACGGCAGATCGAGGTGCAGCCAGCGCGACACCCGGGCGGGCAGCGTCGAGATGATGATCTCGTCGAACCCGCGCAGGTTGACCGCGTCCTGGATGGCGTTGAGCGGCTCCGGATCGCCGACCAGCCCCTCGACGCGCGCGCCCGCGGCCTCTTCGAGCAGCGGCAGCGCGAGCTCGAGGACCGCCTGGGCGGCGTCGTCGCTCTGGTCCTCGGCGTCGATGACGCGGTGCAGGCCGTGCGCGGCGTTGGGCACGAGCAGCGTGAACGTGCTCGGCCCGCGGGCGGCGCGCTCGCGGACGGCGGCCAGCAGCGCGGGCGTCGCCGCCGTGCGATGGGCGACGACGAGGACGCGGGTGGGCGTGGAGGACTCCATGGGTGCGGAACTCCTTTGGTCGCGTGTGGCCCCATGCTCCCACCGCGACGGTCCGCGCGCCAGTCGCCCGCTCGGGGCGACGGCGCGCGGGATGCTGCGAGGCGCTGGGCCTAGGCGATCTTCTTGAGGTCGACCACGAAGATCAGCGGCGCGTTGGCCGGGATCGTCGGGGGCGAGCCCGCGGCGCCGTAGGCGAGGTCGGCCGGGATCACCAGGATCCGGCGGCCGCCGACCTTCATGCCCGGGACGCCCTGGTCCCAGCCGGCGATGACCTGGCCCTGGCCGATCGTGAACTCGAACGGCGTGCGGCCCTTCTTCCAGGAGGTGTCGAACTCCTTGCCGTTGCTGAACAGCTGGCCGACGTACTGGACCGTGACCTTGTCACCGGCCTTGGCGGCGGCGCCGGTGCCGGTGACCACGTCGGAGCCCTGCAGCTCCGTGGGCGCGGCGCCCGTCGCCTTCGGAGCGGTCGGCTTGGTCTTCAGATCGGTGCTGACGCCGCTGACGTTCTTCTGCTCGGGCAGCGGCGCGTTGGGGTCGCGCGTCTTGACGGTCGACTTGGTCGAGGCGAGATCGGCCGGGAGCGTGGTCGACGGATCGCCGTCGATCTTCGAGCCGTCGTTGCGGAAGCCGCCGGAGCTCGAGCTCCCGCCACACCCGGCGGTCACGCCCGCGGCGAGCGACAGAACGCTCAGGGACAGTGCGATGGAACGGGTTCTGGTCATGAGAAGGGCGGCATGCTAACCGCATTTTCTCAAGGGAACCTTCAGGACCCCGGTACCTTCTGGCAGGTGCCGACCGAGCCGCGCGCGATCGACGAGCCGCCGCCGGCGCCCCAGCCGCGCAACTTCGACCAGGACGGCGACGCCTCGCGGCGCACCTGGCTGGCCAGCGAGCGGACCGTCCTGGCCTGGCTGCGGACCGGCCTGACGGCCACCGCCGTGGCGCTGGCGGTGGGCAAGGTCGTCCCGGATCTGCGCAGCGGCGGGGCCGCGTGGCCGTTCGTCGTCCTCGGCACGGGCTACGGCCTGCTGGGGGTCGGGATCGTCGCCTACGGCCTGCGCCGCGGGCGCGAGGTGGACCGCGCGATCCGCGAGGGCCGCTGGCTCTCGCCCGACGACCGGGCGATGAGCGTCATCGGCGGGCTGGCGATCGCCCTCGGCCTGCTCGCGGCCGTCGTGATCGTCGCCGGCG